>NZ_CAURKP010000027.1:0-45803 GCF_963525155.1 uncultured Rhodococcus sp. | reverse complement strand
TTCGCTCACTCGTCATCCACCCCGCGTCGACGACGCACTCGCAGCTCACCCCCGAAGAGCAGCTCGCCTCCGGTGTCACACCCGGGCTCGTCCGCCTCGCGGTCGGCGTCGAAGGAATCGACGACATCCTCGCCGATCTCACCGTCGGCCTGGCAGCGGTGGCAAACTCGTGACCGTGAACGAATTGGAGCCCAGGATCGACCTCCTGCCCCCACCCGACGGCCAGGTGGGGTTCGTCGACATCGGTGCCTTGGAACTCGAGAGCGGCGCGGTGCTCCCATCGGTTTCGCTCGCCGTTCAGCGGTGGGGTGAGCTTTCCCCGAACCGCGACAACGTAGTACTCGTCGAGCACGCACTGACCGGAGACTCACACGTCACCGGACCGATCTCCGCGAATCAGCCCTCCCCCGGCTGGTGGAACGGGATGGTCGGCCCCGGCGAACCGATCGACACCGGCGAATGGTGCGTCATCGCAACCAATGTCCTCGGTGGTTGTCGCGGCACGACCGGTCCCAGTTCGCCGGCCGACGACGGCAAGCCGTGGGGCAGCAGGTTCCCGGAGATCTCCATCCGGGATCAGATCGCGGCGGAGAAGAAGCTCGTCGATCTCCTCGGGATCGACCAGTTGGCCTCGGTAGTCGGCGGATCCATGGGGGGCATGCGCACCCTCGAATGGGCAGTTACCTACCCGGACAGCATTCGCTCCGCGTTGGTTCTCGCAACCGGATCACGGGCCACTGCAGATCAGATCGGCACCCAGACGACGCAGATCGCTGCCATCGTCTCCGATCCGGATTGGCAGGGCGGTGACTACCACGGAACGGGGCGGGCACCTCGCACCGGACTCGGCATCGCCCGTCGCATCGCGCACCTGACGTACCGCACCGAGTCCGAACTGGACGCACGCTTCGAGAACTCCGCTCAGAACGACGAAAATCCTTGGAACGGTGGACGATACGCCGTACAGAGTTACCTGGAACATCAGGCAGACAAGCTGGTCGACCGCTTCGACCCGAGCACGTACGTCCTACTGACCGAGGCCATGAACCGGCACGACATCGGTCGTGGACGCGGCGGTGTTGCGGCGGCGTTGGCGTCGATCACGGCACCGGTCGTGGTGGGCGGCGTCGACTCGGATCGGCTGTATCCCCTTCGCTTGCAGGAGGAGATCGCCGACGGAATTTCCACGTGCAGCGGCCTCGAGATTCTCAAGTCCAAAGATGGCCACGACGGCTTCCTGACGGAGGCGGACGCCGTCGCCGGACTGCTTCGCCGAACGATGGAGTTCGCACGTACGGCTCGCTGATTCGGCACAGAGCCACGTTTTCAGGATTCGTCAATGTCGGGAAAACCACAGCTGATCTGCGGGTTTTCCCGACATTCTCATTGGCGAACGTGAGCCGGCGCGGCTAGCATCGGCGAACGTGAATCAGCCATGCTCGACGCGCCTGCAGGCTACGTACATTCCCGAGCACATGTCCTTCGCGTTCTGGGGTGACGCAGACCCGGCAGCGCGGCTGTCGGCACTGGGGATGCCGACCGGGTCGCCGGGCGTGTGCAGGCTTGCGATCCCGGTCGAAGAGTCGATCACAGCAACCGACGTCGGAGCGCAACTGCTCGACCTCACCACCGCGATCGACGCCTTCCACAACCTCGATGCTGGTCGCGGCGACCTCGGATCGTCGCTGCTCGCGTGGAAGCGCGTCATCGACACCGGCGCACATGACATTCCGACCGCAGCGCATGCCGCGATCGAGCGCGACGACACGAAGATCCGAAGCGCCGCGTCCACGGTGCGGTTGTTCACGGAAGCGCGCGCGGCCATCGAGAGTCTTCGCCGAGCAAAGATTCAGGCGACTCTGCGCCCGTATCAAATGCACGGAGTTGCCTGGCTGACGGCTCTGTCGGGTTCGGGCGGTGGGATCTTGGCCGACGAGATGGGTTTGGGTAAGACACTGCAAGCGATTTCGATGATCGCGATCCGCGCCGACGACGGTCCGCATCTGGTTGTGTGTCCCACCTCGGTGATAGGAAACTGGCGCCGCGAGATCGAGCGATTCGCTCCGCATCTGCCACTGCACGTTCATCACGGGGCCGCCCGTGCACTTCCCACTCGTATCCTCGCCGGTACTACGGTTCTGACCAGCTACAGCGTCTTGCGTTCCGACGCAGCCCAATTGGCCCCGGTCCATTGGAGTTCAGTGGTCTTCGACGAGGCGCAACAGATCAAGAACCCCGCTTCCCTCGCCGCGAAAGCAGCAATGCAGTTGTCGGCGGACGTCAAGGTAGCGATGACCGGCACGCCGGTGGAGAACCGCCTCGAAGAATTGTGGTCACTCTTTCGCGTCGCAAATCCCGACGTCCTCGGAACTCGCGCACGGTTTCGTCAACGCTTTGCCGTCCCGATCGAATCCGGTCGATCGGCCACCGCGGCGACCAGGCTTGCCGCGGTCATCGACCCCTTCATTCTGCGCAGAACCAAAGACACAGTGGCCAAGGATCTTCCGCCCAAGCAGTTCTCCACGGTCTCGTGCACTCTGACGTCGGAACAGGCGCGCATCTACCGGTCGGCAGTTGCCGATGCTTTCGACTCCGGATTGGGCACGGGAATTGCCCGGCGCGGCAACATTCTTGCCCTTCTGACCACCCTCAAGCAGGTATGCAATCACCCCGCGCAGGTCACCGGCGATTCGGACGGCCTCTACGGAAGATCCGGAAAGCTCGACCGCGCAACGGAAATGATCGCCGAGATCGTCGACGACGGCGATCGCGCGCTGATATTCACGCAGTACCGGACGATGGGCGAGATGCTCTCGCGACACCTGGGAGCCGAACTGGGTATCGGTGCCGTGCCTTTCCTCCACGGCGGCCTGAACACCGACAAACGAGACGCGATGGTCGACGCGTTCCAGAACGAGACGGATTCACCACCGGTTCTGATTCTGAGCTTGCGCGCCGCCGGCTTCGGCCTCAACCTCACGCGCGCAAGTCATGTCGTGCACTACGACCGGTGGTGGAACCCAGCCGTCGAGGATCAAGCAACCGACCGGGCACACCGCATCGGCCAGAAACGCACCGTCAACGTCCACACCTTGGTGACGGGCGGTACCGTCGAGGATCACATAGCAGCGATGCACGAGTCCAAACGAGCTGTGGCCGATGCTGTCTCCGGGAACGTCGAGGCCGCGCTGGCCGATCTCCCCGACACCGAACTGCGTGAACTTCTCGAACTCGACGGCGCGGTGATCATCTGATGGCCAACGAATTCGGCGTCACCGCTTGGGGTCGAGCGTGGCTGCGCACGGTGGAGCGGACCGCGGCGTCCGGTCCGAACCCGTCCCTGCCGACAGCTCGCACCCTCGCACGCAACGGTTCCGTGGAGTTCACCGTCGTCTCGTCGGGGACCGTCGTAGCCGAAGTGAGCACCAAGGCAAAAACTTCGTCAGTGACGATTGGTGTCCCGCTCTGGACCAAATCCGAAATCGCTGCAGTGAAGAGCCTTCTCCGTTCGGCTGGAAAGGCGAACAGATCCGTCTCCACCGGCGAACTGCCGGACAGCATCGTCACCGAACTGCAGGCTCGAAATATCGCAGTAGCCGTTGATCTTTCGGAGTGCACTGCCAGCTGCGACTGCTCAGGTCGACGCTCGCCGTGCGTTCACCATCTCGCCGCGATCTACGCCCTCGCCGGGCGAATCGACGAGGAACCTGCAGTTGCGGTGACGTTACGGAGTGCACCGGTCAAGGCTGGAAAGAAGTCGACATCCACACATTCGGCGGAGTGGATCCCTTTGAGTGATATCGACATTCGCTCGTTCTACGGGGACTGATCTTCTCAGTCGGTACCGAGCGGATCGATGGTCAGGGCGAGCGTCGCGATCAGCACACCCATAACGCCCATCGCCGCAGTGTCGAAGACCCTTCCACGCACCGCGAGCAATCCCACACGGTTCTCGGGAACGAACCACCGAGCGGCAGCTCCGATGATGACGGCAACACCGAAGACGAGGGCGCCGCGGCGCCACCGGTCGGCCAGCACGAGAACAACCGCTGCCGCGATCACGGCAAGGACCGCGAGCATGGGCAGATTCTTCTTCGCGAGGCCGACCAGTGAGGACATCGGACTCAGGCCTCGGCCAGAACCCGCTCGGCGCGCTCGACCACGTTGGTGATCAGGAACGCGCGGGTCAGCGGTCCGACACCACCGGGGTTGGGTGAGACGAAGCCGGCGACCTCGTTGACGTCGGCTGCGACGTCGCCGCGCAGGCCGTCGTCGGTGCGACTGACGCCGACGTCGAGGACCGCCGCTCCGGGCTTGACCATGTCTGCGGTGATGAGGCCGGGAACGCCGGCGGCAGCGACGATGATGTCGGCGCGGCGAACCTCGGCCGCGAGATCGCGGGTACCGGTGTGGCAGAGCGTGACCGTCGCGTTCTCGCTACGACGCGTCAGCAGCAATCCGATCGGGCGACCGACTGTGACGCCTCGTCCGACTACCACCACGTGTGCGCCTGCAATAGGGACCTCGTAGCGGCGCAGGAGATGCAGGATTCCGCGCGGGGTGCACGGCAGCGGGGCTTCCTTGCCCAACACCAGTCGACCGAGGTTGACCGGGTGCAAGCCGTCGGCGTCCTTGTCGGGGTCGATGCGCTCGAGGGCTGCGTTCTCGTCAAGGTGCTTGGGAAGCGGCAACTGCACGATGTAGCCGGTGCACTCGGGATTGGCATTGAGCTCGTCGATCGTCGCGTTGAGCTGCTCCTGCGTGATGTCGGCAGGCAGGTCGCGTCGCAAAGAATTGATGCCGACCTTGGCGCAGTCGTTGTGCTTGCCGCGCACGTAAGCCGCGGATCCGGGGTCGTCGCCCACCAGGATGGTGCCCAAGCCGGGTGTGATGCCCTCTGCCTTCAGAGCGCTCACCCGCACCTTCAGGTCTTCGAAGATTTCGTCGCGGGTAGCTTTGCCGTCGAGGATCGTTGCAGTCACGGCGACCATTGTTCCAGGTTAGGGTCGATGAGTGACAACGGCTCCGGAACTACGCGGCCCGAGGGTGCTCCTCTCCCCCGTCGCGCCCGATCATCACGCCCGTCTGCGGGCAATTCACCTGCACCCGGACGTCGTGCAGTGGTGGCAAAATCCCGACGACGACTGGCCTGCGGCGCCAGAAGCCGGCACCACGCACTACAGCATCTTCCACGGCGACCAACTGATCGGCTTCATCCAGTGGTACGAAGCGGAAGACAACCCCGACTTCCGCCACGCCGGGCTCGACTTGTTCCTCGATCCCGACTTCCACGGCCGAGGGTTCGGTCGCGAATCGATACGGGTGCTGTGTGCCCACCTGATCGACGACCTCGCATTCCACCGTCTGGTCATCGACCCGGAAGTCGACAACTCCGTCGCCATCGCGTGCTACCGATCGGTGGGCTTCAAGGACGTCGGGGTGATGCGCGAGTATTCGCGAGATCGCCACGGTGCGTGGAAGGACGGACTGTTGATGGATCTGCTCGCACGGGAATTCATCCGCTGATCGACTGGGACGAGTTCGAAAGGACCGACATCATGTTGCTGGACAAGGAATTCACGGCCACCCTGCAGAAGAGCGACGCCAAGGGCGGGTGGACTTATGTGATCTGGCCGGAGTCCGCCGAGTTCTTCGGCACCCGCGGCCTCGTCAAGGTGCGCGGGACGATCGACGGACATCCGTTCCAGAGTTCGTTCATGGCGTTGGGAGACGGTAACCACAAGCTGCCGGTCAAAGCCGATCTTCTCAAAGCCATCGGCAAGGAGACCGGCGAGTTGGTGACGGTGCGCCTCGAGGAACGCTTGGAGAGCTAGGCGCTGCTACTTCATGTCGACGACAAGACCGTGCGCCGACGCGTACGCCACCGCCTGCATCAACTCGATCTGCGCGTTTCCGACGGACGCGGACGTCCACAGGCTCGGATCGATCCGCGCACCGCGCAGATCTGCACCTTCGAGTTTGAGTCCACCCGTACGAGCACCGGACAGATCCGCCGACGCCAGCACCGCGCCCCGCATGTCGGCCCGAACCAGGTTCGCTTCACGGAATCGGCATGAGGTGAAGTCGATCTTCCTCAGGTCCGCCCCACCGAGTGAGGTCAACGAGAAGTCGACTTCGTCGAGCGTCAACGGCCGGATGCGGCAACCGTCGAACGTCGACCCGAGCAGACTGCAGTTTCGGAACGTGCTGTGCCACAGGCTGGTCCGAGCAAAATTGCACGAGCGAAACGCAGTTCCCGTGTGCACGGACTCCCCCAGATCGGTGCCGGTGAAATCACAGTCCGTGAACACCACCGACTCCGTCGTGAGTCCGGTGAGATCGGCATCTCGGAAATTGCAATTGGTGAAAGTGCGCTGACGCCACTTCTGCCCGGCCAGCCGCGCGTCTGAATAATCTTCGCCGACGACATCGTCGGATTCTTCGGGGAGCATGCCGTCCATACTGCCCCGCCGCACCGACACCGGTTCGGCGCCCCTGATGGCGGCGGACAATCAGCCGGCCGACACCCAGCGATCTCGTCCGTCGCTACCAATCCCACACACCATCGCTCTGCCCTTTGTCGTCACGCCTGTTGCTCCAGGGGTCGAACAGAACGAGCCCGGATTCACCGTTCCTCCCGACGGTTTCGGGGGAACGTAGGCGGGTTCCGTTGTCTTCGGCGGTGTGTACGCCGGAGCGGGCGGTACATACGGCGTAGTCGTGGTCTCCGGGACCTGCGGAACCAGCGGCACTATTGCCACGGTGGTTGTCGTCGGTGGCGGCACGATCGTTGTCGTCGTCGGCAAGAGGGACGAAGTCGTGGTCTTTGTCGTCGACGGGACAGTGCTCTTGGTTGTCGTCGCTGCAGCTGTCGTCGAAGAGGTCGCAGCAGGCGTCGTCGATTCTTCCGACTTGCCCGCTCCCGTCGCCGCGGCGATGGCAACCAGCCCCACGACTGCCGCGCCGGCGATCCACGGCCACTTACGCCGCGTCTTGCCTTCCTCGGCGTTAGTGTCCGGCACCGCCGATCCGGGTGCGCCGAAGACCTGCGTGGGAGTGCCGAAAGCCTGAGTGGGTGCGTCGACGCCCTTGGGCCGTGTCTGCGCGGTCCACTGCTGACCGTCCCAGTAACGGTCGATCGTGGGGTCGAAGGGGTCGGGGTTCCAACCGGCGGGAGGGTTCATCAAAATGTCCGTTCTGAGAAGAGTGCCGGAAATAGGTTCGCACGGACTGGCCGGTTTGTTACCAATTCGCCCACACTTCTCCACCGCTCTTCTCGCAGACGCGGGCACCGATATGCCGCCCGGTACAGTTCCTCGAGTGTTCCGAGTGATGTTCCACGAGCCCCGCATCCCACCCAACACCGGAAACGCGATCCGCATGGTCGCAGGCACCGGTTGCGAACTCCACCTGGTCGGCCCTCTCGGGTTCGACTTGTCGGAGCCGAAGCTCAAGCGCGCAGGCTTGGACTACCACGACCTGGCGACTGTCACGGTCCACGAAAACCTGACCGCTGCCTGGGAAGCCGTCACCCCCGCTCGCGTGTTCGCCTTCACCGCGCACGCGACCACGTCGTATGCCGATATCGCCTACCAACCCGGCGACGTCCTGCTGTTCGGGCCCGAACCCACCGGACTGTCCGAAGAAGTATTGGCGGACGAACACGTCACCGAGCGCCTGCGTATCCCGATGCTGCCCGGACGCCGGTCCCTCAACCTGTCCAACGCTGCCGCCCTCGTGACGTACGAGGCCTGGCGTCAGCACGGGTTCAAGGGCGCTGTCTGATCGACGTCAGTAGACGTCCCGGACATAGCGCTTCTCCGCCGAAAGAGCCTTCACGTACGCCTCGGCACTGCGAGGTGCCAGTTTTCCGTGCTGAGCGACCACCCCGTTGAGGGCACTGTCGACGTCCTTGGCCATCCGGTTGGCATCGCCGCAGACGTAGAAGTGCGCTCCCTTCTGCAACCACTCCCACAGCAGTGCACCCCGCTCACGCATCCGGTCCTGCACGTAGACCTTGTCGGCTTGATCCCGGGAAAACGCGAGGTCGAGTTCGGTGAGGAATCCGTCTTTCCGCAATTCTTCGATTTCTTCGCGGTAGTAGAAGTCGGTCGCGGCGTGCTGTTCTCCGAAGAACAGCCAGTTCGGACCCGTGTGCCCCAATGCCCGCCGCTCATGCAGGAAGGCACGGAACGGTGCAATGCCGGTCCCCGGACCGACCATGATCATCGGGGTCTCGGGATCGGAAGGTGGCCGGAAGTGGGTCGACTTCTGCACGTAGATACCGATGTCGTCATCGTGAGCGTGGTCGGCGAGGTAAGTCGAGCACACTCCACGCCGTGGGACACCCGCAACGTTGTAGCGCACCGCGGACACCGTCAACTGCACTTCGCGCGGGTTCTCTTTCGGACTGGAAGATATCGAATACAGCCGCGGCTGAAGCGGTTTGAGCAGCGAGAGCCATTCGTCTGTCGAGGCACGAACGGGCGACTGTGCGAGAATGTCGACGGACTGTCGTCCCCACGACCAGTCTTTGAACGTGGAGACATTCTCCGGCTTCAACAACTCGGCCAGGTCCGAATCGCGGGTTCGTTGATGCACGAATCGAATCATGTCGGTCGAGATTCGAGTGATCTCCAAGCGCTCGGTGAGCGCGGTACGCAGCGTCATTTCCCCGTACTGCCCCAGTTCGACGGTCTCGTCACCGTCGAGGCCGGTAAGGGTGAGCCACTCGTCGACAAACGGAGAGCTGTTTCGGGGCCAGACTCCGAGAGCGTCGCCGGCTTCGTAACTGACCGTGTCACCTGGAAGGTGAAAGCCCAACTGCCGCACGTCTTTGGAAGAACCCGGACGGTTGAGCACGACATTGCGCGTCAAGGCTGTGGTCAGTGGCGCCTTCTTGTTGTACTGCAGCGGCGCCGGCATCGCCGGTGAAATCGGCGGGGTTGCAACGGTTGTCCCAGAATTCTTCTTTGCAACGACGACGTCGGCCGTCTCACCAGCCGCCGAGCGCTGAAGTTCAGCCGTGACAGAGTCCAGCCATCCAGCAGCGGTGTCCTCGAAATCGGGCTCACAGTCGGCGCGATCGACGATACGACTGGCCCCCAGTTCGGCAAGGCGGGCGTCAAGCTTTCGTCCATGCCCACAGAAGTCGTCATAGTTCGAGTCGCCGAAAGCGATGACTGCATACCGTGTCTCGGCCATGCGGGGCGCCGTGTCAGCAGCTAACGCATCCCAGAAACCGCTGCCGTTGTCCGGGGATTCGCCGTCACCGGAGGTACTGGTGATCAACAGGACCTCTCGGGTGGCCGCCAGGTCGGCGGCCTGGAACTCGTCCATTGCATGCATCACCACGGGCAAGCCAACTTCCCCAAGGCGAGCAGCGCAGGCGGCGGCAAATTCTTCCGCGTTTCCGGTCTGCGATGCCCAGAGCACCACGATCGGCGCGCGTTCTGTCGCAATGCCCGGAGCCGAGGACAACGCGGGCCCGTCGGTGCCAGGGAGCGCGGTTCGCGAGTACAGGCCGGCCAGTACACCGTCGACCCACATCCGCTTTTCGGCGTCGAACGGCGCCGTCGACGGCAACGTCGGGACCCCGGCAGTGCGATCGGCGTCCGCACGCAACGCGGAGAGAAGACCGGCCAGGTAGCTCTGCTGGAGCGCATCGAATACCACTGCAGGTGTTCCTGTTTGACCGATGACATCCGCGAGGACATCAGTTCGCGACAAAGCCCGATCAGCTGGCACGGAAGCCACCAGCGGCGCCTCGGCGAGCACTGTTTCAGGTGTGTTCACGGCGACCTTCGTCATAGTGACAGCGCAGGCTTTGAACTCCGGTTGCTGCGAGGCAGGGTCGATGGCGTCGTTGGTGACGGCGTTGATGGACAGATATTCACCGAAGGCGTCGTTCCAGTGAAATGGGGCAAAGCAGTTCCCCGGACGCACTCGGTCGGTGACAACAGCCGGAAGCACAGCGCGACCGCGACGTGAGGCAACCTCGATCGCATCCTGGTCGACGATGCCGAGCCTGGCGGCGTCGTCGGGATGGATCTCGACGAAGGGACCTGGGTTGAGCTTGTTCAACTTGGCCACCTTGCCGGTCTTGGTCATGGTGTGCCACTGGTGCGCGAGACGACCGGTGTTGAGCAGGAAGGGGTAGTCGTCGTCGGGCATTTCGGCGGGAAGCATGTGCGGCCGTGCGAAGAACATCGCACGGCCAGTGGCGGTGGGAAATGCGAGCCGCGGAGTGCTGCCGTCCTCGCGGATCAGGAGCCTTTGACTGACACCGTCATTGACGTATCGGATGGGATGACGGTCCTGATCACTGTCTGGCGGGCATGGCCACTGGATCGATGTCTTGCGGAGGCGCTCGTAGGTGACGCCGCGTAAGTCGTAGCCGGTCTTCGGATTCCAGAACTGCTTGATCTCTTCGAACACCTCTTCGGCACAGGTGTAGGTGAACGCTTCGGCGTACCCCATCTCGCAGGCGATCCGGGCGATGATCTGCCAATCAGGCAGCGCCTGCCCGACCGGATCCAGTGCCTGCTGAAAGAGCGTCAGGTTGCGTTCGGAATTGATCATCACTCCGTCGGACTCTGTCCACAGCGACGCGGGCAGCAGAACATCGGCGTATTCGTTGGTCTCGGTGCCCAGGAAAGCATCCTGGGTGATGACGAGGTGGGCCTTCTCCAAGCCGTCGATGACGGTCTTGCGGTTGGCTACCGTCGCAACGGGATTGGTGCAGATGATCCAGCACGCTTTGATGTCACCCGCCGCCATTCGGGAGAACATGTCGATGGTGCCACCGCCGATGTCGGTGCGCAGCGAGCCCTGCGGGATCCCCCATCGCTCCTCGACGAAGTCGCGATCGGCGTCGACCATCACGGCGCGCTGGCCGGGCAAACCTGGCCCCATGTAGCCCATCTCACGCCCACCCATGGCGTTCGGCTGACCGGTCAACGAGAACGGACCGCTGCCGGGCTTGCAGATCGCACCGGTCGCAAGGTGAAGGTTGCAGATGGCGTTGGTGTTCCACGTGCCGTGGGTGCTCTGGTTCAAACCCATTGTCCAACAGCTCATCCAGTTTGCAGCCTCACCGATCCACTGCGCTGCAGTGCGGATGTCGGCCTCGGGGATACCGGTGATCTCGCTGACCTTCGCAGGCGTGTACTCCGCGAGGAAACTGGGCATCACCTCCCAGCCTTCGGTGAAGTCGGCGATGAAGTCCGGATCGGTGTGGCCGTTTACGACGAGCAGGTGGAGTAGTCCGTTGAGTAGCGCGAGATCGGTGCCGGGAGCGATCTGCAGGAACAAGTTCGCCTTGTCGGCGGTGGCGGTGCGTCGAGGATCGACGACGATCAACTTCGCGCCCGCCTTGACCCGCTCCTGCATTCGAAGGAAGAGGATCGGATGGCAGTCCGCCATGTTCGCGCCGGTCACGAAGAACACGTCGGTATGTTCGAAGTCCTGATAGGAACCGGGCGGTCCGTCGGCCCCGAGCGATTGCTTGTATCCGGTGCCGGCACTTGCCATGCACAGTCGGGAATTCGATTCGATCTGATTGGTCCCGATGAAGCCCTTGGCCAGTTTGTTCGACAGGTACTGAGCTTCGAGTGACATCTGCCCGGACACGTACAACGCAAACGCGTCGGGACCGTGCTCGTCGATGATTGCCCGCAGGCGCTGGGCGGTGTCAGTGATGACTGCGGCCATGTCCGCCGCTTCGATCGCATCACCTCGGCGCGGACGGCGATATGCAGATTCCATGCGCCCCGGGCCTGCGAGCATGTCTGCGGTCGTGGTGCCTTTGGTGCACAGACGCCCGAAGTTGGTGGGATGTGTCTTCAGACCGGAAGACTTCGCAGCCTTCCGACGACCTGTCTCGGGATCGGTGATGATGTCGAGGACAAGACCACAGCCCACCCCGCAGTACGCGCAGAGTGTGTCGACACTGGTGGTGGTGAGTTGAGCGCCCATCGATTCATGCATCCCTTCGACCGAGGATCAAGGTCGACTTCTATCTTCGGATGCAGTTGTTTCGGGAGTTCATGCCCGATGTTGCGTATCAATCACTCTTTCCTCACCGCGACCTTCGGACCGATGTGCGGTCCCGGGACCAGCGGTCGTCGACGTGCAGCTGTACGCGAATGCCCAGTTCTACGCTCTGCCGCCGAATCGAGCGATGTAGTGCCAAACCTTCTTGACGTCCTGCGGATCGAAGGATGCACCCCGTGCGAGCCCCAGGACGGCAGGCGTCAGCCGCCTGCCGTGCGCAATTTCTCGGGCAAGGTCGATCACGGCCGCTCCCCGGTATTCGGGATGTTCGGCTATCTCGTCGACATCGACCGCGTATCCCTCGTGCCACAGCACCGGGCACGTGAGCGAGTGGGCGATCTCTTCGATCCGTGTGCCCCGGTAACTCGGATCCAGAACGAGCGCCTCGACGTCCGTCCCGATGTCGACGGCGCCGTGGACGTGCGCCTCGATGTAGTGGTCGAGCGGATCGTCGAGCTCGGCAGCCCGTGCGGCGTCGACCAAGCTCATCGCTTCGGCCGTTCCGAATAGATCAGGCTCGAAGACGCTGTCGGGAAAGCAGAAAGTGGTGCGGTCGAGTGTGTGCTCGGCAAGCCGGAAGTAGGACGAGCCGAACCGAGGGGATGCCCCGTAGGGATCGGCGGAGAAGTTCAACGATCCGTACTTCGGCCGTTCCGAGGGCTCTCGCTCGTCGTAAGCTCCGCCGAATATCCGACTCTCCCAACGCCAACGATCGCCGCCGTGATGCGCCGTCAGTCCGCCGTTGCTCGTTCGAGTCTCGAACTGGGTCACATAGGTGCCTTGACGTGCGATCGAGGCCAATGTCAGACCACGTTCAGACGGGAGGTCCGGATGAAAGTGCAACGTCACCCGGTGATTTCGATCCAACGGGCCGCCCTTCGAGAGACCGCTCACGTGCGCAATCGCGGCAGACCAAGGAGTGGAATCAACAGGCATTCGCCCATTATCCGGATATGGAAGCAGCGCCGGTGAAGAAATCGACCAGTGAATACGGTGTGCCTTCACCGAGGCAGAGATCAAGGATCACGTGCGAGTCCGCGGCCTCGGATGCGCTGCGCACGAACATCGCTTCTTCGTACTCGGCGAGTGCCCCTTCGATGCCGTCGGGGTGCGTGGCGATCGCCTTTCCCAGTTCGGCGCCGTCGAACATGGCCAAGTTCGCACCCTCACCGGACGGGGCCATCAGGTGCGCCGCGTCACCGAGGAGCGTCACCCCAGGCACGCGATCCCATCGGTGCTCGTCGGGAAGTGCATGGATCGCGCGCGGAATCGGAGCGGTTTCGCCATCGGTGATCAGCGCCGTGAGTTCCGGTGCCCAACAGTCGAACTCGGCGGCGACCCGCGCTGTCGCAGCGGCGGCGTCAGTGAAATCGATACCGGCAAACCACTCCGCCGGACGGTTCAGCTGAACGTAGGTGTGCACGATGTCTCCCGCCTCTCGATGCGCGACGATCGCTTTTCCTGGTGCGGGCGCGTACATCGCCCCGTCCCCGACGGCTTCGGCTGCAGCCGAATGCTTCTCGTCGACGTCGTAGAGGTAGGTCTCGACGAACGTGGTGCCGACGTATTCCGGCTTCGCATCGGAGAGCAGCGGCCGGATCTTCGACCAGGCACCGTCTGCACCGACGAGAAGGTCGGTGGTCACTGTCGAACCGTCGACGAAGGTCAACTCGTGGCGATCATCTCCGAGCGAGCGCACAGTGTCGACTTTGCGTCCCCATTCGATCGTGTAGTCCGGAAGGGAATCAATCAGGATTCGACGGAGGTCGCCGCGCAGCACCTCGGGACGTGCTCCCGTGCCGTCGTCGGGTTCGTCGAGGAGCACGGCGGCGTGTTGATCGAGTACGCGCGACGCGGCGCCGCCCGCGTGGATGATCGCGCGGAACTCGTCGGTGAGGCCGGCAGCGTCGAGCGCGGCCTGACCGTTGTGTTCGTGGATGTCGAGTTGGCCGCCCTGCGTGCGAGCTTCTGCCGACAGTTCCGCCTCATAGATCTTCGACGGAATTCCATGAACGTGGAGGACACGCGCGAGGGTCAGACCGCCGAGGCCCGCCCCGATGATCGTTATCGAGTTGCTCATGTTGTTTCCTTTCAGGCTTCGATTGGAACGTCGTTCCAATGACATCTTGGAACGGCGTTCCAGATATGTCAAGATGGTTCGCATGGCGACCAGGAATCAGCGGACCGAACGACGTACGGATGCGCTCTCGAAGGAGCGAATCGTCGAGGCTGCGATCGAGATCCTCGACGACGAGGGCGAAGCCGCGCTGACATTTCGCGCGCTCTCCGCACGCCTGGCAACAGGTAGCGGGGCGATTTACTGGCACGTTGCCAACAAGAGCGAACTGCTCGCCGCGGCGACCGACGACGTCATCGCCCGCGTGACAACCGGTGCAACCGAAGGCGCAGCCCCACGGGAGGCGATCCGGACCATCACCCTCGGCGTGTTCGACGCGATCGACGCCCACCCCTGGGTCGGCACCCAACTCTCACGTGAACCGTGGCAATCAGCGGTGATGCAGATCTTCGAAAGTCTCGGCGAGCAACTCCAGGCGCTCGGCGTTCCCGAATCGGCACAGTTCGACTGCGCGTCCGCGCTCCTGAACTACGTGCTCGGTCTCGCCGGACAGTACGCCGCGGGCGCCCGTCTGCTCCCCCGTGAGACAGATCGGTCCGCTTTCCTCGCGGGCGTCGCCACGCGATGGGAAGAACTCGACTCTGCGAAGTACCCGTTCCTCAATCAGGTGACGGCGCAGTTGCGCGACCACGACGACCGAGAACAGTTTCTGGCAGGCATCGAGCTCATCCTCGCGGGGATCGACACCGTCCGATAGCGGCCGTAGCCGTCAGCGTGAATGAACAGCGGTGTTGGATCCGAGCGCTATATCGAGGAAATCTCTTGCCGCACCGCGCAATCCGCGATCGGGATCCCAGACGGCTTGGAGTCGACGCGGCATCCGCAAGCCGTCGACGTTGACCGCGACCAGTCGGCCGTCCGTCAGGTCGGCGGCAACTGCCAGCGACGACAGAACAGCCGGGGCGTTGCCTGCCACCACCGCAGCCTTGACAGCGGTACACGAGGTGAGCTCGAGCAGCGGCGGCACACAATCGGGAACAGCATTCTCGAGCGTCAGGCGCGTACCGGACCCTGACTCGCGCTGAATCAGCGGTGTGCGTGCGAGTTCCTCGACCGGAACGGGCACACCATTCGCCCAGTCGTGTCCCGGCGGCACAACCACGACGAGGTGATCACGCGCTACTTCGCACGACGCGAGCGCCGACGGCACATCCGGCCCTTCGACAAATCCGATATCGGCCTGGCCGGCCTGAACTTGAGCAGAGACGTCCGAGGAATTGTGCAAGCTCACCGACGCCACGACGTTGGGGAACTTGTGCCGCATCGCGACCGTCCATCCGGGAACCAGATACTCGGCGATGGTCATGCTGGCGGCAACCGTGACGGCAGCATCACGTTCACCGCGAAGTGCGGCAACTCCCGATGCCATTTCCTCGGCACTGACGAGGATGTGACTTGCCCACTCGAGAATCAGACCGCCCTCGGCGGTGGGACGAACACCGGTCGCCGCTCGATCGAACACCTTGATTCCGAGTTGGCGTTCGACCGAACGCACCCGGGCGCTGACCGCCTGCTGACTGAGTCCGTGCTCCCGGCCGGCAGCACCCATGCTGCCCAGACGCCCTACGGAAAGGAGGACGTCGAGGGCACTGAGTTCCGGCACCCGAGGAGACAACGACATAGTCCCAAGATTAGACCCACAAGGCGAGTTTGTGGGCATTCAAGAACAACCGGTCTACCGGTACGGACCGGATGAGACGACAGTGAAATACATGACCACCACAACGAGTTCCACCTTCGCCCACATCACTCCGAACTGGTTCGCGGCAGCGATGGGAACGGGAATCGTGTCGGTGGCCGCCGCTTCGCTCGAACCGGAGATCGAGGGCTTGAAACTGGTCTCCGAGATCTTCTGGGTTCTGGCGGTTCTCGTACTGTGCGCCTTGATCGGAGCATTTGCCACCCATTGGTCACAACATCGATGTCAGGCCCTCGCCTACCTGCACAGCCCCGCGATGTTCCCCTTCTACGGCGCCGTCGCAATGGCACTGCTGACCGTGGGATCCGCAACCGGCATCACCGGCCCGGACTTCCTCGGCCACGACGTGGCGATCACCGTGTCGCTGACACTGTGGACACTCGGCACGGCACTCGGCCTGGTCACCTACGTCGTGATGATGATTCGACTCGTTCGAGATGCCGGGATGGCGACGGCAATGCCGTTCTGGCTCATGCCCGTCGTACCTCCGATGGTCTCGGCCACCACCGGCGCAGCGGTCAGCACCCACATGCCCGAAGGCGCTTCACGCATCGCGGTACTGGTTTTCTGCTACATCCTGTTCGCTCTGGCGCTGACCGCCGCCATCGGCATTCTGGTAGCCGTCGCCAGGCAGTTCGCACGCAACCGTTCGGCCGGCGTCGACGTGATCCCGTTCAATGCCATTCCCTCACTGTGGATTCCGTTGGGCGTGATCGGACAGTCGATCGCGGCATCCAACCTGTTGGCCGCCGCCTCACGGCATGCACTCAGCCCCGAGCATGCCGACACCCTGCACGAATTCGGGATCGCCTACGGAACCGTCGTCGGAATCATCGGCGTGATCGCGTTTGTCACCGTCACCGTCGTCACCATCCACGCACTGCGCCGCGGCTTGGACTTCTCGCTCGGCTGGTGGAGCTTCACCTTCCCCATCGGAGCATGTGCCGTCGGAGCGAATGCCTTCGGAGTCGCCACCGGTTCCACCCTGATCCTGGGAATCGCACTTGCCCTGCTGACCGTACTGATCCCCATCTGGGCAACCGTCGCGGTCAGGACCGTCCGGTCGATCCGCAGTGGAGTTCTACCGGCGGCTGCATGAATTCGCACCGATGAGTTTTGGCTCGCCGTACGGTCTGTACTCACGTAGACCATTGTCGAGAGCAGGAGTACACGGTGAGTCAGTTATTGCGAGTGCAGAATTTCGGCGTTTCGAGTGACGGAATAGCCTGCGGTCCGGACCAGAGCTTCGAGAGCCCGTTCGGCCTGGACCACGGTGAAATGTTTGCGTGGGCAGGAGCTACGGCCAGCTGGCCCAATCGCACCGATCCCGGCGGCAGCCGAGGCCTCGACGACTATTTCACGCGGGACTTCTCCAACAACATCGGCGCCGAAATCATGGGCCGCAACAAATTCTCACCCTACCGCGGCCCTTGGGAGAATCTCGAGTGGCAGGGCTGGTGGGGCGACGAGCCACCGTTCCACACCCCGGTTTTTGTCTTGACCCACCACGTGCGGCCGTCGTTCACGCTATCGGACACGACATTCCACTTCGTCGACGCCGACCCCGCGACGGCCCTCGCGCAGGCACGTGAGGCAGCGCAGGGCAAGGACGTTCGACTCGGCGGCGGAGTCAGCACTATCCGTGAATTCCTCGACGCCGATCTGGTCGACACGATGCACATCGCTGTCTCCCCGATCGAATTCGGATCCGGTCTACGACTGTGGGAGACACCTGACGAGTTACTCGACCGCTTCAACCTCGACGTTGTGCCGAGCCCGAGCGGCGTGACGCACCACCTGTTCTGGCGGAAGTGACGTGTTGGGGCAGTTCCGTGAACGGGAGCTGCCCCAACAGTTACGCACTATTCGCCGGTCTCGACCTGGCGCCCCGACTGGTACCACGCCATCGTTCCACCGGCCACCGAAACGGCATTGATGCCGCGAGCCTGCAGATACTCAGCGGCTTGCAAGCTCCGACCACCGACGGCGCAGATGATGTACACCGTTTCCGCGTCCGGAATTTCACCCACGCGAGAGACGAATTCGCTGAGCGGAATGAGCGTCGCACCGGGAACTCGGACCTGAGCGAACTCGTCGGCCTCACGGACGTCGATCAACGGCTCACCCGCTGCCAAAGCCGTGTCCAGTGCATTCAAATCGACTTCCAACATTTCTTCTGCGCCTGCCTTCGTGTTCGCTGCTGTCCGAATAGACGGTACCCGGGCGTTTTCGTGCAGCTCCCTTTACGATCTGACAATGACCAATACGGTTCCCGAAAAGTCCGGTTTTTGGAGTCGCCCCACCGTGTGGAAAGTGCTCCTGCTGATCGTCGTCTACCTGGCGTTCTATCTTGCTGTCGGGCAGGTTACCTCCCGGGTTTTTGCAGACCAGATCGATACGGACAATGTCGTGGCAAGCGCCTCCAGCATCCTCCTCGGCGTCGCATTGCCCATCGCGATCGGCGGGATCGCCCTGCTGGTTTTCACGACAAAGGTCGGCTGGCTGCGCGGCGTCTTCGGCCCACAACCCATTCGTGGGCGCGGTTGGATGTGGATCGGTCCGATCATCGTGGTCGCCGCCATTGTTGCGCATCTGGCGGGAACGGATTGGAGCGCCTGGACCACCGGCGAGGTAATCGCCCTGCTGGTGCTCGGTGCGTGCGTCGGCCTGACCGAGGAATTGGCCACCCGTGGCCTGGCAGTGAAGATGCTGCGCGACGCCGGCCATCGCGAGCGCTTTGTCGCCGTCGTGTCTTCACTGGTGTTTGCACTCATGCACACGGTCAACCTGATCGCCGGGATGAAGCCGTCGACCGTCCTTGTCACCGTGGTCTACACCTTCGGTTTCGGTATGTGCATGTACCTGACAATGCGTGTGACGGGCACGATCTGGGCCGCAATCGTGTTACACGGCCTCACCGACCCCACCACAATTCTCTCGACCGGCGGGCTGGACACTTCGGTGACCACGGAAGTGAGCGGCGCCGCCGCCATCACCTCTCTACTGACGGTCCTCTTGGTCGTCTTCGGGGTGATCGCCGTCTTCCTCATCCGAGATCGAATCGGCGAAGAACGGCACACACCCGTCTCGGCCTGACCGACCGCGACCGTACAAGACATACTTGTGCCCATGCCTTCTCGAACCACGTACTCGTTCGCCGTCGTGACTGCATCGTGTGTGCTGGCACTCTCCGGTGCCGTCACTCATGCCACCGCGGGGGTTCCGACAACTCCCGAAGTCGCGACCACCGAATCCATCGCGTCGGAATCGATCAGCGATCTGTATGCAGCCCAGGGCGCGCACGAAGTGGCTGCCGATTCAGTTCCCGGGTACCAACTGTTCTACCCAGCCGACTTGTCGTCTGATGGCAATCGGCATCCCGTCGTCACCTTCGGCAACGGCAGCTATGCGACTTACGAAGAGTACGAAGCGCTCCTGCAGCATCTCGCTTCTTGGGGTTTTGTCGTTGTGGTGGCCGACAGCAGCGTCACCGGCGACGGGACGGAGATCTTGGGGGCTGCCCAGTACGTCGTCGATCAGAACACCAACGCTGAGAGCATTTTTCACCAGCGGATCGACACCGACAACATTGCCTCGGTCGGACACTCCCAGGGCGCCGGTGGCGCGATCAACGCGGCAACCCAGTCCGCGAATCTGATCACCGCCACGGCGGTACTCGATTTGCCTGACCCGTGGTGGGCCTCGCGACCTGTCGACGTGATCGACGTGGCCCAGTTGACCGGACCGACGTTCTTCATGACCGGCGCCGACGACCCGGTCTCCACCGCCGATCCGCAAGCTGAGTACTTCGACAAAACCGCCGGACCGGCGGTCCGCGGCAGACTGCTTGGCGTCGGCCACAATTGGGCCGCAGATGGCGAAGGATTCCGGGGCTACCTCACCGCATGGCTGAGATTCACCCTGAGCGGCGACCAGACTGCCGCAAGTGCATTTGTCGGCGACTCGGCGGAAATCCTCACCGATCCCCGTTGGGACCGGCAAGCGATCAAGGGTTTGTGATGACGATCTTGCCGTAGGCCTGCCCGGATTTCTGCTGCTCGAAAGCGTCAGCGAGGCGGTCGAGGCTGTAGGAAGAATCTATGACGGGACGAAGCGCCAGGCTCTCCAGCCCGGCGACCATCTCCTCCTGATGTGCACGACTGCCCACCAGAACACCTTCGATGGTGACCTGTTTGGTCAGTAGCGAAGTCAGGTCGATCGACGACGAGGGGCCGTTCATGATGCCAAGCGCGCAGATTCGCCCGCCTGGTCGGACTGCCGCCAGAGATTGGCCGAGGGTGGACGGCCCGCCGACGTCGAGGACGAGGTCGATCCCGCCGCTGAGCCGCATCGCTTCCGAACCCCAGTCCGGGCGCTCACGGTAGTTGACCACGTGATCGGCACCGAGCTCGACCAATCGTGCCATCTTGTCGGGGGCCGACGACGTTGCGATCACCTGAGCTCCAACAGCTTTGGCCAGCTGGACGGCAAACAGCGCCACCGTGCTGGTCCCAGGGATCAACACCGACGACCCTGGGATGATCGGGACTCCGGCAAATAGTGCGCGCCACGCTGACAAACCTGCGGTGGGCAAGGTAGCGGCTTCCTCGTAGGTGTAGTTTCGCGGCATCACTGTCACAGCAGATACCGGCACGGTGACGGTGTCGCGGGCGAACCCGTCGACACCGTCACCCGGCGAATTTCCGAATCCGTCGAAATCCGGTGTGCCGCTCCGCCAATGCGGCAAATAGGTGCTCATCACGCGATCTCCGACGCTGAACTGCGTTACGCCGTCTCCGACCGCAACGACCTCCCCGGCAGCATCGGACAACAGGATCCGCGGACCGTCGGTCGCTATCTCTCCGGTCGCCACGAGGTAGTCATGGTGGTTGAGCGAATTCGCGTGGATCGCGATCGTCACCTCACCCGCACCCGGGCCCGGGGTCTCGATCGTCCTCGATTCGAGGTTGTTCAATCCTCCAGGCGGGAGTACGTACACGGCGCGGTTGGTCATGGTGTGGATCCTCGCACGAATGGTGATCGGGTGACGTTCGGAAAGGGTTCTGCTGCTCAGAGGAGAGAAGCGGTGAACCCTCCGTCGAGAACCAGGCTGCTGCCGTTGCACCACGACGACTGGTCGCTCGCAAAGAACACTGCGGCGGCGGCAACTTCCTCGGTCCGGCCGTAGCGCGTCTGCTTAGTGACCATCAGGTCGTCGAATCCCCCGGACTCGAGGCCGAGGGCATTCTCGAAATCCTGCTGGTGACTCTTGACCAGGTCTGTGTCGATGAATCCGGGCAGCAATGCATTCGCGCGGATTCCATGGAAGCGAAGTTCGGCTGACAGGGTTTCGGTGAGATTGCGGACTGCTGCTTTGGCGGCGGCATAGCTGCCGATCAAAGGCGAGCCGGTGGTCGACGAGATCGACGAGATGTTCACGATCGAACCGCCACCGGATGCGACGAGAGCGGGCAGCGAATGACGCACTGTCAAGAACACTCCATCGAGGTTGACCGACATGACTTTCCGCCAGTCCTCGAACGAGGTCTCGATCAGCGGGGTCGTGGTGGCGATACCGGCGTTGGGTACTACGACGTTCAGTCCGCCGAACTCTTCGACCGCTCTGTCGACGAGATCCTTGACCTGCTGTTCGTCGGTGACATCAGTGGTGACAGCAATGGCTCCGTCGATCGAGTCCGCCACTGCCTGTGCTGCGCCACCGTTGATGTCGGAGACCACGACCCTCGCGCCCTCCGCCCCGAATGCCTGGGCAATGGCGGCGCCGATTCCGGCACCTGCGCCGGTGACAATTGCAACTTTGTTCGCGAGAAGATCGGACATGTCAGCGTTCCCCTTCAGTTCTCGGTCGGGACGTAGAAAAGCAATTCGGGTCCGGTGTCGCCGGTGGTCGCGATGGCCTCGGACATGTCGAGAGTTCCGTCGCCCAAAGCACTTCCCAACGCCTGCGCGGTGCCCGCGAGATCTTCCGTGTCGAGTTGATAGATGCTCAGGTAGCGGCGCGCGGGCAATGCATCCTCGGGCAGCAACTGCACATCCGCCAGGAAGAATCTGGAGGCGGAGACAACTCCGGGCACTCGTTCGACGACCTGCGGAATATGCACGTCGTCGTACCAGCGGTTGAACGCATCCTCCGAAGACGGATCGGCGGGGTGTACGTGTGCGACGAGAATCGCTGTGCTCATGAAGTTCCTCTTCGACTCGAAGTGCTTTTGGTTCAGCGCGTTTGGAAGGCGACGATATTCACGCGCAAGGCAACTGACCGCGGCTGCGTGTGGTGAATCGATCGCGCTCAAGCGACAACCCTAGGGAGCAAATGTGACCCGCACCATATGCTCGGAGGTCAGAGTTGAGCTCCACATTTGTCCTCTCGGCACAAAACTGTCTCTCGGCACTAACACGGTGGCCAGAATCAGGCGTTAACGGAAGTCTCGCGATTTGGCCGTGACTCGCAGATCCATCAGCTGCATCCGGTCTGCCACGACGGTGACAGCGCCTTCTGCATTCTGCACCTTCCCTCGAATAAGCAACGCCGGCGCCGTATTTGCCAATTTTCGGTACTTTGCCCACAACCCCACCGAACACACGACGTTGACCATGCCGGTTTCGTCCTCGAGGTTGATGAACGTGACGCCCGCAGCTGTGGCCGGACGCTGCCGGTGTGTGACTGCTCCCCCCACCAGCACACGGTCACCGTCCGGGATGTCGAGAAGTCTCGACGCCGGCACCACGCCGAGCGCGTCGAGCTGTGGGCGGAGAAACTGTGTCGGGTAGGTGTCGGGAGATACTCCTGTCGCCCAGACATCCGCTGCCGCCAATTCGACGTCGCTCATGCCGGGCAGGGTGGGAGCTGTGACCGACGCACCGATACCGGGCAAGCGGTCGGGGCGCTCCCCCGCCGCAGCGCCCGCTGCCCACAGCGCTTCTCTACGCGAGATACCGAAGCTGGCTAGCGCACCGGCGGTCGCCAGCGATTCAGCTTGTGCGGTAGTCAGTTCCACCCGCCCGGTCAGATCGAGAAACGACGTGAACGGTCCACCGAGGTCGCGCTGTTCGACAATTTTCTCGGCGAGTGCATCGCCGATGTTGCGCACTTCCCCCAGCCCCAGCCGAACCTCGAATCCACCTGCCTCGACGGTGGCATGCGCGAGGCTGACATTGATGTCTGCACCGTGTACCTGCACTCCGTGCCGGCGCGCATCGGCAACCAAGGACTGCGGCGAGTAGAAACCCATGGGCTGCGCGCGCAGAAGTCCGGCGCAGAACGCAGCGGGATGATGAAGTTTGAACCACGAGGAGTAGAAGACCAGCGCGGCAAAACTCTGTGAATGGCTTTCCGGGAAACCGAAATTAGCGAATGCATACAGCTTTTCGTAGATCCGGTCGGCAACCTCGTCACCGATGCCGTGTAGGTCTCGCATGCCCTGATAGAACCTCGCGCGCAGTTGTTCCATCTTCTCGGTGGAGCGTTTCGATCCCATTGCCCGACGCAATTGATCGGCCTCGGACGGCGTGAAGCCCGCAACGTCGACGGCCATCTGCATCAACTGTTCCTGGAACAGCGGAACCCCCAACGTGCGTTCGAGTGCCTTCTCGAGCGACGGATGGTCGTAGGACACAGGTTCGAGTTTGTTGCGCCGACGAATGTACGGATGCACTGATCCGCCTTGGATCGGCCCCGGACGGATGAGCGCGACCTCGACTACCAGGTCGTAGAAGTTTCGAGGCTTCAGACGCGGCAGTGTCGCCATCTGCGCACGTGATTCCACTTGGAACACCCCCACCGAATCTGCCCGCTGCAGCATCTCGTACACCGCCGTTTCCGACAGATCGAGTTGCGCCAGATCGACTGTGATGCCTTTGTGTTCGGCCACCAGATCCATCATGTAGTGCAAAGCAGAAAGCATGCCGAGGCCGAGCAGGTCGAATTTGACCAGCCCAGCGGCAGCACAGTCGTCCTTGTCCCACTGCAGGACACTACGATTGGCCATTCGCGCCCACTCCACCGGGCAGACGTCGGCGATGGGACGATCGCAGATGACCATGCCGCCCGAGTGGATACCGAGGTGCCGCGGATAGCCTTCGATCTGCGCCGCCAGTTCGAGTACCGGACGCGGAATATCGGTATCCGCATTCTTGTCGATACCGCCCCACCGGCCGACCTGCTTACTCCACGCATCTTGCTGGCCCTGCGAAAAGCCCAGCGCCCGAGCCATGTCCCGCACCGACGACTTTCCTCGATAGGTGATGACATTGGCTACCTGCGCGGCATACGTACGCCCGTACTTCGCGTACACGTGCTGGATCGCCTCTTCCCGGCGGTCGGACTCGATGTCCACGTCGATGTCCGGCGGGCCGTCACGTTCAGGCGCAAGAAACCTCTCGAACAGCAGTTTGTTGCGAACCGGATCGACATTGGTGATGCCGATCGCGTAACACACCGCCGAGTTCGCAGCGGAACCTCTTCCCTGACAGAGGATGTCGTTGTTCTTGCAGAACGACACGATGTCATGCACCACCAGGAAATATCCGGGAAAGTTCAATCCCTCGATGATGGCAAGTTCATGTTCGAGCTGTTTGTATGCCTTCGGTGCACCTTCCGGCGGTCCGTAGCGTTCCAGCGCCCCCACCATGGTGAGCTCACGCAACCACGACGCCTCGGTATGCCCGGCGGGAACGTCGAACGGTGGCAATTTGGGCGCGATGAGCTTGAGATCGAAAGCGCACTCACGACCAAGATCGGCGGCACCACTGACAGCCTCGGGATAGAGCGAGAACAGTGCCGCCATCTCCGCGCCGGACCGCAGGTGCGCTCCGCCGGTAGGGGCCAGCCATCCTGCTGCCTCGTCCAAGCTTTGACGCGACCGCACAGCCGCCATTGCCATGGCGAGGCGTCGACGCGGAGGAGCGGCGAAGTGCGCGGCGGTGGTCGCCACCGTACGTAGTCCATGCTCTCTCGCCAATTCGGCCAGAACGGCATTGCGCTCGTCGTCCTCCGCCAACCCATGATGAGTGAGTTCCACCGACACTCGCTCCGCCCCGAAACGCTCGACCAGATCCCCCAAGGCATCCGCCGCTGCTTCGCGACCACCCGACGTCAAGGCTTGCCGCACATGACCTTTCCGGCACCCGGTCAGGATCTGCCAGTGCCCACCGGCCGCTTCGGTCAGCACGTCGTAGTCGTACTGCAGTTTGCCCTTCTCGCCGCCCGCCAGATGCGCGGCAGCGATCTCCCGCGAAAGCCGGCGATACCCTTCCTGCCCACGGGCAAGCACCAGGAGGTGTGTTCCACCGGGATCTGCCGTGCCGGTTCTGGGTACCGAATCCAGAGACAACTCGGCCCCGAACACGGTGCGCATTCCCCATTCACGTGCGGCTTCCGCAAACCTCACCACGCCGTAGAAGCCGTCGTGATCGGTGACGGCGATAGCTTCGAGCCCGAGACGCACTGCTTCCTCGACCAGCTCTTCCGGCGGTGATGCACCGTCGAGGAAACTGAAGGCCGAGTGAGCGTGCAGTTCTGCGTAAGGAACTACACCGGCACCACGGGTGAGCTCGCCCGCGTGGTACTCGCCGCGCTTTCTTGACCAGGCGGGGCTGTCGCTTCCATCGCCCGGAAACAAATCCTCATGTTCCACACGGCCGGGTCGTCCGGAAAGCACCCGTTCCATCTCGGACCACGTCGGCGGCCCATTTCCCCAACCCACACTGACCTCGCACCTGATCGAGTCGGCCGTCAGGGACGACCGACTGCTCGAGGATGCCGAAAGGGAAGACGCACCACATGCATCGAACTGATGTTCGATGCAGATTCAGTCTGACAGGTCACTCACCCACAGTCAACAGAGCGAATCTCAACCCTCACCGTCTCGTCACATTCAGATGTACGCATGTCTGCACTCCGTTCACTTTCGCCCCAGATCATTAGCGGCGTTCATAATCTCCATCCATACTGTTTCCAGGAGTACTACTCGTATGTCGTTCTCGCGCAACACACGTAGGTTGACGGCCGTCGCCGGCGCCGTCGCCGTTCTGGCCGCTGCCGGCTGCAGCAGCAGCGCCGACGAGGCCACCGGCTCGAACGGCGCGACCGTCGATCGCGCCGCGACCGGCGAACTGTCCTCGAACGGTGGCGCTCGTCGCATCGACGGTGATCAGTCGGCCGCAGTGCGCGACGCCGTCAATGCCTCCGGCGCGAAGAACGTCATCCTCCTGATCGGGGACGGCATGGGCGACTCGGAGATCACCGCCGCACGCAACTACGCCGAAGGCGCTGCCGGCAGCTTCCCCGGCCTCGACGCCCTGCCGATCACCGGCCAGTACACGCACTACGCACTGACCAAGGACGGCAAGCCCGACTACGTCACCGACTCCGCAGCCAGCGGATCGGCATGGTCCACCGGCACCAAGACCTACAACGGCGCGATTTCCGTCGACATCAAGGGTCAGGCCCAGTCGACCGTCCTCGAGATCGCCAAGGCGAACGGCAAGGCCACCGGCAACGTCTCCACCGCCGAGGTGCAGGACGCCACCCCCGCAGTGCAGGTCGCGCACGTCAGTGGCCGCAAGTGCTACGGACCGGAGGCAACGTCCAAGTCCTGCCCGGAGAACGCCCTCGAGAACGGCGGCAAAGGGTCGATCAGCGAACAACTCCTCGACACCCGCGCCGACGTCACCTTCGCCGGCGGCGCCAAGTCCTTCGCTGAGACCGCGAAAGCCGGTGACTGGCAGGGCAAGACACTCAATGAGCAGGCCGCCGCCCGTGGCTACCAGCTGGTGAAGAACGCCGCCGAGATGAACGAGGTCGGCAAGGCCGATCAGGATGCACCCGTGCTCGGCTTGTTCGCCGACGGCAACATGCCCGTCCGCTGGGAAGGATCCGTCGCCACCCGCGACGGTTACCTGCAGCCCGCCGAAACCTGCGTCGACAACCCCAAGCGAACCTCCGACGTGCCCAAGCTCGCGGACATGACTCAGAAGGCCATCGACCTACTGAAGGTCAACGACAACGGATTCTTCCTCCAGGTCGAAGGTGCCTCGATCGACAAGCAGGATCACGCAGCCAACGCATGCGGTCAGATCGGTGAAACCGTCGACCTCGACGAAGCTGTGCAGAAGGCACTCGAATTTGCGAAGACCGACGGAGAAACCCTGGTCATCGTCACAGCCGACCACGCTCACACCAGCCAGATCGTCACCAATGTCAGCGCCGACGACATCGCCACCATCGCCAAGGACCAGAACATCCCGGTCGAGCGCGCCCAGGAAATCGTCTACCCCGGACTGACCCGCAAGCTGACCACGAAGGACGGCTCGGAGATGACGATCAGCTACGGAACGTCCGAGGATCCGGCCGTCGAGTCCGAAGGACACACCGGAACTCAGTTGCGCGTAGCAGCTTTCGGCCCGCATGCGGCCAACGTCAGCGGTCTCACGGACCAGACGGACCTGTTCTTCACGATGACCGACGCGCTGGGACTCGACCGTTCCAAGGTCGCAGCTCACTGATCCGATAACACCTGAATCCGCCCACCCACAGTCACACCAGAGCGGCCAAGGCGCGCACCCGATCTTCGGGTGCGCGCTTCGGGCAACTGGTGCATTTGCCTTCACCGGGTACCTCGTAGATCAGGCAGCACGACGCCCGCTGCGTGAATCTGCGTCGCCCGAATGCCACCGGCGTCAATGGATTACTTACGCGCACAGCAGATTCTCTGCGATCCACGTCCACGAAACGCGGGACCGGAATGCCCGGGTTCTCACCGCGGAGAACTTCGATCAGACCGGCCGCAAATGCACTTCCGCGCTCCCGCGCATTACCGGCGGCATCGAGGCTGCGATTGGCGATGGAGTCCGTTGTGATCGCCCACAGCGCCTGCTGCCGAACGCCGGACACCTCGGCGAGTACCTCGATCACGGGATTGAGCGAGCGGAACATCGCGTGGCCCAACTCCGCCACACTCCGCGAGATCGGAATGACCGATCCGGCAGCAAAACCGCCCAGATAGCCGTTGTCACGCAAGAAGATCCGCCCACCGTCCAACGATGGATCGGCCGCGAACCCGGTGACCATCCCGGTTCCGATCGGAATGCCGGTCAGCGTCGAGCTGGCCGAGTACCACCACAACGTGCCGTTCACTCGACTGTCCGCACTCCCCCATCGCTCTGCCGTATCGGCGACACGTGCTGCCAACCACTGGGGGTCGGTCATCAACACCGCGGGCACCGTATCCGGATACGCGCTCAGGTTGTCGAAGAACGGCACAGCTACTGCCATACGGGCGTAGATCCCGGCCACCGATTCCGTCATGCCAGCCCCAATATCTCCATCCGCGGACGTACTCCGCGTTCGACTCGCGCCCTGATGCCGAAAACCTCGGCCAACAACGGCTCGTCCAACACCTCGACCGTAGACCCACACGCGCGGAGTTCACCTTCGGTGAGCACGGCAAGGTTGTCGCAGTACTCGACTGCCAACCGTAGATCGTGCATCGTGACCACAACTGCGAGCCCCGCCGACGCAAGTTCGGTAAGCAGTTCCATCACGATCAACTGGTGACGAAGATCGAGATGATTGGTCGGCTCGTCCAACAACAGAACCTTGGGCTCCTGAGCCAATGCGCGAGCTATCGAGACACGTTGCCGCTCACCACCCGACAGGGTCGATACGTCTCGTCCGGCAAGCTCGACCAAACCGACCTGCTCGATGCACCGGTCCACGATGGTGGTATCGCGCTCCGTGCTTCGGTCCAACCAGCTGCGGTGCGGAGTTCGTCCGAGCGCGATCGATTCACGAACCGAAAGTCCTGCCGAGACAGTGGGTTCTTGAACACTTGCCGAGACAGTTCGGGCGATGTCCTTACGCGAGAGCGTCGTCGAGTCGACTTGATCGATCAGAACTGCGCCACCTGTCGGCGTCAAAGCGTTGTAGCAGCAGCGCAGCGCCGTCGTCTTGCCACTGCCGTTCGGCCCGACCAAGCCCAATATTTCACCGGACTTGACTGCGAAAGTGATGCCGCGCAACACTTCGCGATTTCCGAGCCGCGCCCGGGTCTCGACGAGTTCGAGCAGGGGCGCAGTTTCGGAGTCTTTCGGGAGTGTCACTGTTCTGGCCTGTGTCACTGTTCTGGCCTGTGTCACTGTTCGAGCCTCCGATACTGCCGGTAGAGCATCCAGACGAAGATCGGTGCACCCACGAGGGCCGTGATCACTCCGACCGGAACTTCAGTGGATTGTGCCACCGAGCGCGCAGCGGTATCCGCGGCAACCATCGCGACGGCGCCCAGCAGGGCTGCAGCAGGGAGCAGTCGAATTGCTCTGGTGCCGACGATGAAGCCGGCCAGATGCGGGATCAGCAGACCGATGAAACCGATTCCACCGGCAACGCTGACTGCTGCGCCCGCCAGTACGGAGACCGCGAGCAAGGACAACACACGGAACCGTCGGACGTTCATACCGAGTGCAGCAGCCCCGTCGTCACCGGTCTGCAAAACGTCCATCCATCGCGAACTGAACAGAAGGGCTGTGCCGACGACGGCCAGTGTGATCGTCGGGAAGATCAGCGTCGACCATCGTGCATCACCGAATCCGCCGGCAATCCAGTGCATCACCGACGTCACGTGCCGATCATCGGCCAATACCAGGATGCAAAAGGTGATGAGCGCCGAGAATATCTGGGCGAGCGCGACACCCACCAAAATGATCGCGGTCGGCTGCGGATACCGGCCGCCGATCAGCAGTGCGAGAAACAACGGGATCATCGCCCCGACGAATGCTGCGACCGGAATCGTGAAAACCCCGAGGAGGCCGGCGCCGAAACCCAGCACCGACACGAGCACCACCATGAATCCCGCACCCGACGAGACTCCGAGCAGATACGGATCGGCAAGCGGATTACGGGTGACAGCTTGAGCAACTGCACCCGACATCGCCAACGAAGCACCCACTACCGCGGCAGTGAGTGCACGTGGCAGGCGGGAGTCGATCACGATCGACTCCCGCGCCGCGGTCCACCACGTCTCGAAAGTCCCTGGCGCCAAACGGGCTCCGACTATCGCCCAGACGTCACCGACGGGAATGCGAACCGATCCCAAGGAGACGGCCAACCCCAGGACGATCGCCAAGGCGACCGCCAAGCCGACAAGCAGGGCGCCGTACCCGTAACGCGTGCGGGTCACTTCGCCGCGTCAGCGCCTGGATGGAAGGCTGTTGCGATGGTCTGTGCCGAACGCACCAACCGTGAACTCTCGAACAGGTCAGCGAGAGGAACCACGACGAACCGGTTCTGCTGCACAGCAGGGGTGGTCGCCATCAACGGCTGGGCACGGAGGAAGTCGATCTTCTGCTCTGCGGTCTTGTCGCCGTAGTCGATGACCACGATTGCCCGGGGTGCACGCTCGGCAACAGCTTCCCACGATGCGTCGATGTAGGGCTTTGTCCCTTCGGCGAAGATGTTCGAGACGCCGGAGTATTCCGCGACCAATTGACCGACGCCGACTCCGCCGATGGTCGTCGGAACCTGGTCACCGCTGTCGTAGAAGAAGGTCGGTACCGGCGCCGCGTCTCCGACCGAAGCGCGGACGGAATCGAGACCAGCGCTGATCTCCTCTGCGACCTCGCGGGCGGAATCTTCGACGCCCAGGACTCGACCGAGTTGCGTGTAGTCGTTCTCGAGCAATCCGATGTCGGGGAACCCGGTGCCACAGTATTCCGAGAAGAGGAAGGTGTTGATTCCGCGCTCGCCGAAAGCGTCTCGGGAACGGCCTTGCTTCTCGTTGAAGGCACTGGTCATTCCTCCGACCACGAAGTCCGGATCGACGTCGAGGACCTGCTCCATGCTGGGGAACGTATCGGAAAGGCTGGGAATCTTGTTGAATACATCGGCGGTCTCGGCAGTTGGCGGGTTGTCGCTGTACGCCCGCCCGACAATCCGATCACCCGCGCCGATCTCGATGAGGGCTTCGGTGACGTGTCCGTTCAAAGACACGATGCGCTGCGGCGGCGAATCGAAGGTCATCTCGCGATCGCAGTTGGTCACGGATACCGGCTGTGCGAAGGATTCCGCAGCAGACGCCGACTCTGATTCCTGACCTTTGGAACAACCTGCCGAAACCAAGGCGACCGCGATGAGAACAGCGGCGGCGCGGGACGGGGAGAACTGAAGTGACACGGGGACCTCGTAAGGGCTCTGAGCCACGAATGAGAATCCGACAGACAACTCCGCCCGCACGCTGATCCTCGGCCAGAGCTCCTGCTGGACTTCCTTTTCGTAGACCACGACGAATGGATGTCGCACACCGCGCGGCGGGTAATCGGGCTTGCCGACACTCGGTGACTACCGAGAATCGACCTACCGTTGCGGGTCAGCGCCGGATTCGGACCGGCTTCCCCCACACGCGTGGCTTGCAAGTGCTTCGAGCAGTATGCATGACGTTTCCGATTCAAGACCAAACGCCCACTACAGTCGATCTGGCCAGACGCCCCCACACACCGGAGTTGATACATGACACGCTGGGCCCAAACCGTCGTCGCCCGGAAATGGTGGGTACTGAGCCTCGCGGTTCTGATAGTTCTCATCAGTGGGGTGTGGGGACTCGGAGTGTTCGGCAAGCTCAGCCAGGGCGGCTTCATCGATCCGGGCAGCGACTCCGCGAAGGTCGCCGACATCATCGAAGACAATCTCGGACCGCAGACCCCGGACATCATCGCGATCTACTCGCCCACGGACGGCAAGACTCTGGACGACATCGGGCCGGCAGTGACAGCCGCCGTCGACCAGTTCAAAACCGAAGTGCCGACCGCTTCGGTGAAATCGTATTGGGGAACAGACGCCGCAGCGAAGGCCAGCCTGCTCTCGAACGACGGATCCATGGCGGCCGTTGCGATCACGTTGGCACCGGACTCGGGCGTCACGCCCGCCACTTTCGCCGATCTCCTGCCGAAGCTCGAAGTCGAAGGTGCCGAGGCACAATTCGCGGGTAACACCGTCGTCGGCGTCGCATTCAACACCAAGCTCGAGAAGGACCTGGTGGTCGCCGAAGCCATCGCCATTCCGATCACTCTGGTGCTGTTGGTCTTCATCTTCGGCGGCATCGTCGCTGCTGCCGTGCCCGTGTTCGTGGGTGTACTCAGTGTCCTGAGTGCTTTGGCGGTTCTGCGAATCCTCACGCTGATCACCGATGTGTCCTCGTTCTCGATCAACGTCGCTTCTCTTCTCGGGTTGGGACTGGCCATCGACTACGGACTGTTCGTGGTCGGTCGGTTCCGTGAAGAACTGAATTCGGGCTCGGACCCGGGAGCGGCTGCTCAGCGGACAGTTCTGACGGCGGGTCGCACCGTCATGTTCTCGGGTCTACTGCTGATCTGTGCGTTCAGCGGCATGCTCGTATTCCCCCAGGCCGTCATCCGGTCTCTGGGCTTCGGCGCGATCGCTGCGGTATTGAGCGCGGCCGTCCTGTCGCTGACCGCTGTGCCTGCGCTGCTTGCCATTCTGGGGCATCGCATCAACGCCCTGACATGGCGCAAGGATGCGGCGCAACGCGGCGAGGAACGCTCGCGCAAGTTCTGGGGCCGCGTCGTCACGTGGGTGATGAAGCGTCCGGTCGCAGTCTCGGTGACAATCGTGGCTGTGCTGCTCGTGATGGCCTCGCCGCTGCTCGGCGCCCGGCTGGGAGAGCTCTCGTACACCGCACTACCGGACAACGACCCCGCTCGCGTTGCAATGGACACGTTGGTCAACGACTTCCCGCAAACCGGAAACGGCGCAACGATGATCCTTCAGGCCGAGGACGGGAACACTCTCACCCCGGCCGAAGGTGCAGCGATCGCCGAGTCCGCCGGTCAAGTCGAGGGCATCGGTCAGGCGACCGTCGTCGCGAGCACCAATCAACTCGTCGCGGTTCAGGCTCTCTACAGCGAGGGCTCTACACCCCAATCACAGAGCGCCGCAGTGACAGATCTGCGTGCGATCTCCGCTCCCGACGGAACGGTGCTGCTTGTCGGCGGCGGTCAAGCCATGGTCGACGACGGCAACAACGCCGTCCTGCACTGGCTACCGGTGATGATCCTCATCATGGTCGGATCCACCCTGATCCTGTTGTTCCTCGCGTTCGGTTCGGTGGTGCTGCCGATCAAGGCGGTGCTGATGGCAGCCCTGAGCCTCGCGACCACCTTCGGTGTCCTCACCTTCGTCTTCCAGGACGGACACGGCGTCGAACTCCTCGGGGTCAGTCAAACTCCGCTGGAGGCTACGTTTGTCGTGCTCATCCTGGCGGTGGTCTTCGGATTGTCCACGGACTACGAGGTTTTCCTGATGTCACGGATGGTCGAGGCCAAGAACACGGGAGCGACGACAGAGGAAGCGGTCAAGTTCGGAACCGAGCGCACCGGCCGCATCGTGACGGCTGCCGCCTTACTCCTGATAGTGGTGACGGGGGCCTTCGCAATGTCAGGGCTGTCAGTGATGAAGTTCCTGGGCGTCGGCATGATCGTCGCGCTGATCGTCGACGCGACCATCATCCGCATGTTGCTCGTGCCCTCGCTCGTGAAGTTGATGGGCGAAGCGAACTGGTGGGCTCCTGTGTGGATGAAAAAGGTTCACGCGAAGGTCGGCATCGGCCACTGATCGCGACTGGATCATGTCACTGAAGAGTGCCTGGGATCCTGCGGAGAGCCGTGTTTGACTAGGGGTCGTGGATGACTTACCTGAGAGTGTTGTGGTCGGCTCAGCAGTGTTTTCGCGTGTCGACTCGGACGATTCGTTGGCGTGCTGGACATCGATCATCGATGTCCAGGGGGTCGGTGACTCCAGGCCGGTGAGTCTGGTTATCGAGCCGGCCACCGTGCCGGAGTCTGCGGTGTGTGAGCTCGCTGCGACCGTGATGGCCCGGTTCGGTGAGTTTGCCGAAGTCGCCGCCGATTACCTGCGTCAACAGCTGCGTGGGCCACAGTTCGGCCTCCGCCACTCCGAACTCGTGGAGTTGGACGCCACGGAGTCACTGTTCGGCGAACCTGAGGCGGTGATCTGGGCTGACGGAACCTGGCTGCTGCGGTTCGCTGAGTCAAGGCTCGAGATGGCCGATCCTTTCGGGATCGGTGTTCTGTTCGAAGGAACGACCCCGTATGCGGTCGAGGACTTGTCGGGCGCTGAACCGGCCTAGGGTTTGCCGGCCTGGCCACTCCATCGCCTCGACGATGGTGCGCCGGTCTACTGGCGGACGGCGCATGGCCTTCACACCCTCGGAACAACGGCCGCCCACATCTCATCCGAAATCACGTCACGCGACGCAAGGACGAGCGCGCACCCCACTGCGCCCGAAACTCTTCAGCAACAGACCTAGTGGATTTCCCTGATCGGGCAGTCGTCCTCGAGGATGACTGCCCGATCGTCTAAATCGCTCCGCAGGGCGATGTTCTCCGAAGCTGATTTCGTCAGACTTGGAGCATGACAATTTTCGAATGGATCCTTGCAATCCCCGCTCTTGCGCTTGCCGTCGCGTTCTTGTTCTCCGGAATCATCTCCGCGGGCATCGACTTCGACGCCGAGGACGGTGTCATGACGCACTGATGTTCGTTTCCCTCTAGCCGCTGATCTTACTTTGGAGTAAGTTACCGACTATGGCCACTTACATCGTCACTGGCGGTACCGGATTCCTCGGACGAGCTGCACTGCCACTCCTGCTCGAGCGTGATCAAACTGCTCAGATCCATGTGCTGGTCAGAGCCGGTTCTGTCGCCAAACTCGAAGAACAGGTGTCGGCAATTCCCGGCGGCGATCGCGTGCATCCGCTCATTGGAGATCTGACCGAGCCTGGGCTGGGCATCGATTCTCCCCCGCCTGCCGACCACGTCCTTCACCTCGGCGCGATCTACGACATCACCGCCGGAGACGAGCAGGCTTCGACGAATGTCGAGGGCACACGCTCCGTGGTCGAACTTGCTGCGAAACTGGGAGCCACCCTTCATCACGTGTCATCGGTCGCAGTCGCAGGCGACTATCCGGGCACGTTCCGCGAGACCGATTTCGATTGCGGCCAAGGCTTTCCGACGCCCTACCACCGAACCAAGTTCGAGGCCGAGAAGCTCGTTCGAGAACGAGAAGGCCTCACCTGGCGTGTTTATCGGCCGTCTGCCGTGGTCGGCAACTCCGTCACCGGGGAGATGGACAAGATCGACGGTCCGTACTACTTGTTTCCAGGACTGGCGCTACTCGCGAAACTACCTGCAGCACTCCCCATCCCGATCCCCAACCTCGGCGCAACCAATGTGGTGCCCGTCGACTACGTAGCCGCCGCCCTCGTCGAATTGATGCACGCGCCCGGCCACGACGGCGAAGCATTCCATCTCGTGAATCCGAAACCTCAACCGGTCCGCGAAATCTATGCCGGACTCGCCAAGGCCGCCGGAGCACCCCGGCCCGCACTCAGCCTTCCGGGCGTGATCGCCAAACCCTTTGTCTCGCCATTGCCGATGGACTCGGCAGAATCGGCACGGAAGGTCTTCCTCGATCGCATCGGCATGCCTGCAGCATTGCTCGACAACATGACGATGGCGCCGACCTTCACCTCGGAGAGAACCGTTGCCGCCCTGGCCGGATCGGGACTGGCGGTCCCCGAGTTCGGGTCGTACTCCACTGTGTTGTGGAAGTACTGGCGCGCAAACCTCGATCCCAATCGCGCACGACGTAACAGTCCCGAAGGACCGCTCGTGGGTCGGATCGTTCTGATCACCGGAGGCTCTTCCGGAATCGGCAAGGCATCGGCCATTGCCGCCGCTCAGAAAGGCGCCACCGTTCTCCTGATCGCACGCCGCACCGACGAACTCGATGCCGCGGTACTGGAGATTCGATCAGCCGGAGGCAAGGCGTTCGGTTACCCCTGCGACATCACCGACGACGAGTCGGTCCAGCACACGATCAAAAGCATTCTGACAGAACACGATCACGTAGACATGTTGGTAAACAACGCCGGCCGATCCATCCGGCGCGGCATTTACCACTCCACTGATCGTTTCCACGACTACGAACGAACGATGGCCGTGAACTACTTCGGCGCTGTCCGATTGGTGCTCGCCTTGTTACCGACCATGCGCTCTCGCCGCTTCGGCCACATCGTGAACATCAGCAGCGCGGGAGTCCAGGCGGCAACGCCTAGATTCTCGGCCTACGTGGCGAGCAAGGCCGCCCTCGACGGTTTCTCGGACGTAGCCGCCTCTGAAACCCTGGCGGACGGAATCACTTTCACGACCATCCACATGCCCCTGGTCGAAACACCGATGATCGCTCCGACCGGCGAATACAACAACGGCCCGATCACCAGCCCGGAAAAGGCTGCGGCAATGGTGATCCGCGCGCTGATCGACCGCCCCAAACGCATCGACGTACCACTCGGAACCCTGGGTGATCTGGGAACCCTGTTCGCACCGCACACCAAGGACCGAATTCTCAACCAGATGTACCAGGCATTCCCCGACTCTCCGGCGGCAAAGGGTCAGGTAGACAAGGAAACTCCGGCAGACGCTCCGGCAACACCGACGCGACAGCACCATTCGCGCTCGCGCATCCGCAAACTCGGCCGTCGTGCCGCCCGACTCGTGCCCGGTACGCACTGGTGACCGGTGGTGTGACTTCGCCTCGGAGCGTTTCGGCCAGGGGAACGAGTCTGCAATGCTAGTCATCAGAATCTATCCAGACCATGGTCATCCCAGTTCGCTGTGGCCTTCGTGTGAACTGGTCATCATTCAGGCGGATCAGCCCTTTGTTCTCCCGAGCCAAATGGGGATCAACGATGAACTCGGAGAGAAAATACTGGCGTGGACTGATCGCTTCCAAAAGTTCTTTGTGACCGAGATCGACGGCTTCGCGATGCGACCGCAGTGGAATCCAGGGATCAACGTTTTCGACTGGTACGACGAGGGCTATCAGATCGTGGGCGAACTTCGGGCACAGTTTCCGGACGTGCATGTCAAGCCTGAATTTGCCCAGTACGTCTTTTCGGTCAACGAGCGTCGGGAAAGCATGGGGCTTGCGCCGGTCAGCCTTCCGAACGAACCCAAGGCCGGGCATATAAGCATCACTGAACTCCTGCACCCCAAGTGAGTTTCAGAGCCATGGCGATGAATGCGATCGATACTGCGGCAGTGATCGAGTTTTCCCATCCGAGCGCGAAGTAAACTGCGGAAGAATCGAAATCCACTGCCTTGCAAGAGGCTACGGGAAACGGGATCCAAGCCCATCCTGCTTCTTCGAGCAATCCGCTTCCATACGAACTTGATCTACAAAGCTGCGATGCGGACCCTGGGAACCCCCAACGTGAGGTCACTCCGAAACTTGCGATCAATCCAATGACCCCGACTACCAGCATGAGTGCGGGAACACTGCGAGTGATAAGTGACCTGTCTCGGGGTGAAGTCATTGGAACACCGTACTTCGGCTTTCCGTCAGTTCGCTGACACTGCACATTGTTCCGAATGCGAGATGAATTAGCCGACGACCCTGCGGATCTCACTCTCGGAGGCATTGGCGCCCGTGCAGACAACAGCAACGCGCTTGTCAGCGAAGGTGTTCGGATGCGAATAGACCGCAGCAAGTGCGGCCGCACCAGCACCTTCGCTCAAAGTGTGAGCGTCGTAGAGCAACGCCCGCTGTGCGAGGGTGATGTCGTCGTCAGTGACGAGCAGGAATCCCCCGAGGCGTTCACGCAAGACACGTTGAGTCAGTGCGAACCCGGCACCGGTCGCAAGCCCTTCGACACGGGTGGTGTTCGGGCGCTCGACGCACGTGCCGGAACTCCACGAGTCATGTGCGGCTCGTGCGGCCTCAGACTGCACTGCGAACACCTCGAGGTGCGGTGCAAGCGCACTGGCGACGAGACACGCCGCCGCGGCGCCGCTGCCGCCACCGACTGGGACCACCACCGCGTCCAGATCAGGTTGTTGGTCGAGGAGTTCGACGTAGGCCGTTGCAACACCGGCGAGGATTGCCGGCTCATTGGCGGCGCTCACGAGACGCAGGCCGTCACGTTCGCTGATGAAATCGGCGTGAGCACGTGCTTCGTCGAAGTTCACACCGTGCTCGATGAGCTCGGCTCCGAGCATGCGGACAGCGTGAGCCTTGACTGGATTCGCCCCAACCGGCATGACGATCACACACCGCACGCCCGCACCCGCTGCGGCATACGCCAAGGACTGAGCATGGTTTCCGGTCGAGTAGCCGACAATCCCCCGCGCCCGCGTCGCCTCATCCAGTCCTGCCACCAGATTCAGTCCGCCGCGAACCTTGAACGCACCCGTGGGGTGCACGTTCTCGTGTTTGACGAACAATTGGCTGCACGAGCCCGCACCCAAGGTCGGATGCGATGTCAGGGGCGTGACCGGTAGATGCCGTCGGACGACCTGACTGGCACGCTCGACGTCTGCCCATACGGGTGGATGTAGCTGGTTTGATGCCGTGAGATCAGATGCCGGTGCCATGTGATTCACCCTGCCAAACACCGATTCATAGATCCAATACGTGTTTTCGTCCAAAGCATCGAAATCTTCTATGATTTTGGCATGCTCGATCTAATTCGGCTGAGGGTCCTGGTCGCTGTTGCACGGGAAGGATCGGTGACAGCCGCCGCCGATTCTCTCGGTTACGCGCAGCCCTCCATCAGTCACCACCTTCGACAGCTCGAATCGGAAGTCGGGGTTCCACTGTTCCAGCGAGCGGGTCGTGGACTGCGCCTGACGGACGCCGGCGCAGTGCTGGTTCGGCGAGCCACCGAGATCCTCGGCCACGTCGACGCAGCGGTAGCCGAAGTCCAGACGTACGCCGGACTGAGGACCGGGCGACTACGACTGGCCGCATTCCCGTCAGCCCTGGCGAGTTTGATTCCGCAGGCGATGGCAGCGTTCACGTCCCAGTACCCCGATGTGTCCATCAGCCTCGTTGATGCAGAACCACCCAAAGCACTTGCACTGCTCCGTAACAACGATGTCGACGTAGCTGTTGTCTTCGCGCACGAGGACACCCCTGAAGTCGGGCTCAAGCAGGTCGCGCAGACGACTTTGCTGGAAGATCCGTTGTACCTGATCACCTCTGCGCGGAATGCAGATGCCGCCAACGAGATCACGGACTACGCCGGTGAGACCTGGATTGCCGGTTGCCCGAGCTGCCGAGCCCACCTCCTCACCGCTTGCAATCGAGCTGGATTCATTCCGCGGATCGAGTTCGAGACCGACGACTACGTCGCCGTCCAAGCCCTGGTCGCCTCCGGAAGCGGGGTAAGCACCCTTCCGGCCCTCGCCCTCCAGGCACATCAGAACCCGAGTATCCGCGCACACCGCATTCCCGGCGAGCGACGCACTGTCTCCGTCGCAACCTACGGCAAACCTCCATTTGCTCCCGCGATCGACGCGTTCGTCAGAACTCTGACAGCGATATCCGAATCCATGCGTGAGCGCGTCGAATTGGATGGGCACCAAGATAACCGGTGACCTCAGGTCCGGCCGACCACCGCGACTATCAGTGCGGCAAGTTCGCTTCGAGCATCGTCGGGCGAGAGCGCTCCCGCTACCGCCGCATGCGAGAGTGCCTCTGCAGCACCGAATATTGCGGTCATCGAAGGTTGCGCAAGTCCTCCGCCCGCACCAAAGGGAGTCAGCACCTCCCGACATCGTTCGGAATAGGCGTGTTCCGATTCACGCTTGACCCGCTCCAGCTCGGGCGAACCCTCCAGCGCTGCAAGCACACCCGTCAGTTCACGCCCCTGCGCCAGCGAACATCCGACGTAGGAGTCGGCGATGGCATTCGCGCGTCCGTTCAGAGACTCATCCGCGGCATCGAGATACTCCTCGAGCATCACCGTCTGACGATCGTCGAATTCCTTGAAGAGGGCTGCCAACAACGCGGCGCGAGAGGCGAAATGGCTGTATACAACTGGCTTTGCAACGCCGGCACGTTCAGCCAACCGACCAAGGGTCAGCGCGTCCGCACCCTCCTCTCGCACCAATGCCCACGACACCTCCACGAGTTGTTCGTACCTGCCGGCTCGCGACAGTCTCGTACGTGCCATCGGACACCTCCTTGCGCTATATACCAATAGTAACCTACTCTTAGTACATAAGCGCACCATCTACCGAAGGACGCTCATGACCACACTCGTCGTAGTCTCCCACTCCGATCCTCAGTCACTTACCCAGCATGTCGCCCGTTCTACCGCCGACGCGATCCGCGACCTGGGCGGCGACGTCGACTTCGCGGACCTACATGCCGAGAATTTCGATCCCCGATTCGCCGAAGCCGATGTGAACCTGTTCCGCGGCAAAGGGACTCCCCCGGCCGATGTTGTAGCCGAGCAGGACCGAATCGATCGTGCAGACGATCTGATTCTCGTGTTCCCGATGTACTGGTGGTCGATGCCCGCACTACTCAAAGGTTGGATCGATCGAGTCTTCGTCAGCGGATGGGCGTACGAATTCACCCCGGGAAGCGAATTCGTGAAGAAACTGGACCGACTCACCGTCCACCTGATTCCAGTCGCAGGTGACGACGCCGAGAGTTTCGACCGACACGGCGTGTACGAGGCCTTCCGGACACAGATCGAACGCGGAATCATCGAATATTGCGGTGCCACAATGGGATCGACAACCTTCGTTCACGAGTCGGACACGAAGAGCCGAGACGTCCTCGCCGCAGAAATCCACGACCTCAGCGAAAGCATCGCGTCCCGTGTCGCCTACCCTGCGACCGCGACTTCCCGTTGACGGTCAAAAACGGTCAACTGGCGCTTGACCGGCCCGTGGCCGCCCAGTAGCGAAGCGTGTCTCCCGAATGGCCGAGGTTGCGCGACAACTGATCAGCTGGGCGCACGCTATCGAGAAGTCCCCCGCACGCTTCGATTGCCCTACGCGAACCCGCGTTGGTCTCGTCGCACGTAATCAGGACGCCACTGAGCCCCACCGGGTCGCCGGCATACGTGAGCACTTCCCGCAGAGCAGCCGACGCTATCCCTTTCCGCCGTTCCGACGGCCGAATCCCGTAGCCGATATGACCACCAAGATCAGCCAAGAACTCATTCAAGCTGTGCCGCAACTGGATAGCACCGAGATACCTGCCGTCTCGAACGATCCACCAGTTGGTTGCCGGGACAATGTCGGGACCCGGTAACGCCTCGGGCTGCGCCAACAACTCCTGAACCCACTGCCCGAATCCATCGCGTGACGCAAGGTCGAGATCCAGACGTTGCGCAACTCCCAACGCCGAACCGGGCTGATCCGCCTGCGGTCCACCCCACTCGTCACGCGACTCCAACCAGGACACCCACAAGGCCTCGTCAGGCGCAACCAAATCGACTGTCATAGCAGCGATGCTACGTCGCACCCGCAATGGTCGAGACTTCGCCTCAATCCATCGCAAAAGCACATAGTGTCGATGTATGAGTGGACGATTCACAGCTGGGGTCTTTATCATCGTCGTCAGTGTCGTCGCCGTTGCGTTGGTTTGGACCGGCGTTCGAGACTATGAATCTTTCACTCCACCGGTCGCGACGGCGGTCGATCGGGCAGACTGCCTCGCCCCTGATATCACCGCCGCGCTCGTAGCCCCCGAGGCACGCGACAGCAGCATCGCACTTCGCCCCGAGGGAAGTGGTTACCCGCCTCCTGATTTCAGCCCCGTTGCCGTTGTTCGATGCGAACGCGGAGAAACGTCCGACGGTGGGTTGACCATCGACTCCATACGCCTCGAGGGGGACATCCACGCGGTGGACGATGCATTCCGCGAACAGTCTCGTCGATTTCCTGCCAACGTCCGGGCCGACTGCGCGTACCGACTCGTCCCGCCAGCCGGTTTGTGGCTGGTAGACGAAGCAGGAGCAGCCATACGCCCTACCTGGCCGACCGCGCCCTGCGGACTGCAAGAGAAACCACACGCAGCCCTGAGCCAACTACATGAGATCAGCCGCGCGCAGCATCCGGTCGACGGCATCTCCTCCGATGACGCCGGAACCTGCGCGGAGTCGATCGGACAACCGTTCGCGACGACCACTGAAGCTGACATGAGTCGCATGGCAGAACACGAAGACACTCACGCGCGCCCACTGACGGAAACAGCTTTGGCTACACCGATTTCCGACGTCGGCAGACTACGGGTGTGCCGCTATTCCACCGAACCGCCGCTGCCCGAGTCCCGAATCCGCTTGTCACGCCAGCAGAGTACTGATCTGATGGAGGTTGCATCCACCGCGCCACCTGCAGGCCCATGCGATCTCGTCGCCCATCACATCGCTTCGATCGACGTACTTCGTCCCGACGGATCGGGCGGCACGCGGATGGCAGTCGAACTCGACGGATGCCAACGCGTAAACCTCCTCGGACAACGTCAATTACCGCCCGCAGTCATTGCGCTCCTGTTGCAGTAGCGACCCACACCCGAGTTCATCGAGACTGATCGTAGAAAACCGACGATGAAATCACAGGTCTCGAATCGACGTGACCACAACCGGCCTGACCGGCTTGGGCGCCGCGCCGCAACTCGGTGGACGCGGCGCGAGTTCGGAGAGTGCCGTCTCCACCGCCCATAGCCGGCCGTCCACATGTGTGACGACGCATGTCCCGTCACTCGCCTGCTCGATGACAGCCAAGTCGTCGATTCCGCAGGTTATTTGCTGTCGCACAGCAATTTCCGAAGCCTGTCCCGCAGGAGACCAGCAACTCCGTCCACGCAGGCCTGGCAAATGGACCTGATCTCGGGAAGCCACCTCCACGGCCGTGACACTCTCACTTGCCGACAGACGGCCGTACGTATTGCCGCTCGGCAACAGGATCATCGACGGCGCGAATCGGTGCCCGCCGGTATGCGAACACTCCCACACCTGGGGTCCGAAGGACGACATCAGCGCTGCGGCGATCGGCCTGCCGAATACAGCGCAGCACTGGTCGCGCTTGCCGTGCGCGCAGACCAATACGACTGGCTCGGTCACTTGCTCGCCCAGTCCTGGTGGCGGCCCATCCAACAGGGAGAAATCGACGTCGAGTAAGTCCATCGGCGAATCGATGTGCAACCTTTCACACCATGAGTCGCTCGGATCGGAGCGCGCAAGCAGGACGGTGTGTCCATCAGTCATCGGATCGGTACGCCCGGGTCGCCGAACGAACATGATTCGTACGTTCGCTGCATCGGCTCGGCGGCTCAGCTCGGCGGCAAGCTCCTCTCCCAAGGCCGTACCGTCCAACACGTCACGACCCCACGCGGCATTGAATTCGAGGCATACCCAGCCCCGCACGACGGCAGCGCTGCCTGCCAGCGGCTCATCGACAGCAGACAGTGCGGAACAGGTTTCGGCTTCGATCACGAGGCCCATTGTGTCAGCCTCGCTGGGTGTCGATTCGCAAGTCCCTGTGGCCCAGTGACGCGGCAGCTCAGTAGAACTTCTTGCCCTCCGCAAGCTGGTTCACGAACTTCTCGATCCGCCTGGCTCGCGTCTCCGGACGCTTTGCCTCCTGCAGTCGGTACGCGATGGTGAATCGGTTGGTGGAATTGAGCGTCGCGTAGAACTCACGAGCCTTCGGGTTTTCCGCGAGCGCATCGAGAAAGTCTTTGGGGACCTCGGCCTTGGCTGATCCCTCGTACGCGCGATCCCATCGACCGTCGGCCTTGGCCTTCTCGATCTCGGCGATGCCGGAAGGCTCGAGAAGTCCCGCAGCGTCGAGGCGGGCGACTATCTCGACGTTGCGTTTGGACCACGGACTCCGCGCGGTGCGTCGCGAAAACTTCTGTACGAAGAAATCGTCGTCGATTCGCCGTGCGAGGCTGTCGATCCAGCCGAAGCACAGGGCAACGTCCAACGCTTGGTCGTAGTCGATCGAACTGTGCGACGAGGTCTTCTTGGCCATTTTCAGCCAAAGGCCGGGGACCACCTCGTGGTTCTCGGACAGCCATCGACGGAACTCTGCTCCGTCAGCGAAGTATTCGGTGCCGAGTTCGACTGCCATCAGTGCTCCTCAATTTCGCGATACCCATACTCTGACAAAACCCTGCGACAAATATCCGAGAGTTCCGAGTGCGAGCACCCATTTGGCAATACTGACGGTCGAAGCGGCGCGAACCCTCGAGTCGGTGATCCTGTCGCGATGATCGAGGAAATGGAGTCCGACCACGTTCTCGACGTAGTCGCCGGCCGCCGACAGTACCGGCACTACGGCAAGGGCGCGCCGAGTTGCCGGGGAAAGGGGAACCCGCTCCCCGAGCCTCGTGCCCGCTGACCGCAAAGCCATCGCGTAGATCGCGGGATGTACGAAGTCGGGGTAGTAGTGACTACGAAATCGTGCCGTGGCCTCTGCGTCCATGGAGTCCAATATTTCGACGTACCGGCGAGCGGAGAACGCCGTCTGCACTTCCAATACTCTGGGAGCCACCGGCCCGAGTAGGCGAGCAATATTCGCTTGTGAGACAACAAAAGCAGTCGTCCACAATGCCATCGCCTTCGCAGATCCAGTTGGTGCCATTCCACGATCGTGCCATCTTCGCACAACAGAACGGAACGGCCCGACGGAAGAGCTCGCCGAAAATGTGAATGAGGTTGTAAAAAGCGGGCATTCCGTATCGATCATCGGTCCGATAGCGGGGAGCGCGCATGTCGCCCAAGTCCAACCCGACTGTTCTGTTCATCCACGGACTTTGGATGCACCCGACCACCTGGGACCCCTGGGCGCAGGTTTTCAGCGCGCTGGGATACCCCACGATGGCGCCGGGGTGGCCAGGGGACGCGTCGACCGTGGGTGAGACGCGTGAACACCCGGAAGACATCGCGGGACACGGCATCGAGGACGTGACGGATCACTACGCCAAGGTGATAGCCGATCTCGACGAACCACCGATCGTGGTGGGGCATTCGTTCGGAGGTTTGATCGCGCAGAAACTTCTGGGCCAGAAGCTGGCGACCGCGGCAATTGCCATCGACCCGGCTCAGCCCAAAGGGGTGTTGAAACTTCCCCTCGTTCAACTGGGCAGTGTTTTCCCGGTCCTGTCCAACCCCGGGAACTACCGGAAGGCGTACTCACACAACAGAGAGTCGTTCCACAAGTCCTTCGCCAGTGCCGTGTCCAAGGACGAGTCCGACGCATTGTTCGAGCAGTATGCGATTCCCGCCCCTGGTCGGCCGTTGTTCGAGGCAGCACTCGCCAACTTCGCGCCCCACAGCCCCGCTGCAGTAGATTTCAACGCCCGCCGCGGGCCACTCCTGATGATCGGCGGCGGCAAGGATCGCACAGTCCCGAAAGCCAGTTCGGACAGCTCGTTCAAGAAGTACGCCAAGGCCCCGACGATCAACGAATACAAGGTCTTCGGCGATCGAGGTCACTCGCTGACCATCGACCACGGCTGGCGTGAGATCGCGGACTACAGCCTTGCCTGGCTCGACAAGCAGGGCATGAGCCCGCCGCAAGGCAAGCACGAAAGTCAGTCTCAGCCGAAAGCTTGAAAACGACGGCGGTACACCTGCGGCGAGATTCCGAGATGCGTCGAAAATGCTCGTCGTAGGGATTCCGAACTGCCGAATCCCGCCAATTGCGCGGCTTCGGTCACCGAGTGGCCGGCATCGAGGAGCGCTTTCGCGGAGTCGAAACGGATCAACTCGACGTATTTGGCCGGCGTCGTACCGAGTTCTTCCCGAAAGAGCCTCGTCAGATGCCGTGGGCTCAGGTGCGCCAGGGCAGCCAGTTCGTCGACCGAGTACTCCCCCGCCGGATCGGCGGCCACCGCCTCGACCACTGCGCGAAGCGCGGGCACCCGGGGCCGCGGCCCGCTCAACGACGGCGAGAACTGTGACTGCCCACCCGGACGTTGGAGAAGTACCACCAGAAGCTGTGCGACACGTCGGGCCATTTCTGCACCATGATCTCGCTCGAGCAATGCGAGCG
>NZ_CAURKP010000026.1:0-47964 GCF_963525155.1 uncultured Rhodococcus sp. | reverse complement strand
TCACCTGTACCGACGGATCCGCCCTGACTGCTCAGACTGTCGCAGACACCGTCAACTTCATCACGAACGCCGCAAACAAATCCGCTCTCCGCGGGGTGTACGCACCGGCAACTGCAACTGCCAACGCCGACCTGGCAACACGGACAGTGACTGTTACGACTCCGGAGCCCTCGCCCTTCCTGCTCCTCAATCTGGCGCGGATTCCGATCATGTGCGAGGCAGGGTTGAAGGATCCGACGGCGGCAAACAAGACGACCTTCGGATCGGGCATGTTCCAGATGACCGAGGCAGTCGCCAACGATCATTACTCCTACGTTCGGCGCGACGGATACAACTGGGGACCTGACGACACCACCTCCGACACTGCCGGAGTGCCCAAGAATGTCGTCGCGTCCATCGTGACCAATACGAGTACGTCTGCGAATCAGCTGTTGTCCGGTGATCTGAATGCCGCCGCCGTCTCCGGCGCCGATCAGGACCGATTGAATGCCGCGAACCTGAACACGGTCAAGCAGCCGGCTCCGGCAGGCGAGATGTTCTTCAATCACAGCCCGGGTAATCCGACCAGCGATCCGGCCGTGCGCAAAGCCCTTGTCCAGGCGCTCAATCTCGACGACCTCGCCGAGATCTTCACCGCCGGCCGCGGAACCCGGTCTACCACGATGGTGTCCATCGAACCGAGGGCCTGCATCTACGACTCTGTCGCCGGAAACCTGCCGGCCTTCGATCCCAGCGCAGCCGCAGAAACTCTCGAATCAGCGGGCTGGAAAATCGGTGCCGACGGTAAGCGCAGCAAGGACGGCACACCGCTCCGACTTCGGATGGTCTACGAAACGTTCGGTGACTCGACCGATGCTGCCGCCGACGTCGCACTCAACGCTTGGAACAATCTGGGCGCAACTGTCGAACTCACCAGCGGAGACTCGAACAAGATCCTCGATGTAGCACTCAGCGGCAAGGACAACACCGCGTGGGATGTTGCGTGGGAGCCGATCAACGTCGCGCTGCCCAGCATGCTCGTACCCTTCCTCTCCGGTCCGGTGCCAGCTGCGGGACTCAATTTCTCGTCGATCTCCAACCCGGCCTACGACGCAGCCGTCGCCAAGGCTTCGGGACTGACCGGCGAGGATGCTTGTGCCGCTTGGGCAGACGCCGAATCAGAGATCATCAAAGCAAACTCCGCGGTACCTTTTGCCGACAAGATCACGACTCTCTACTTCAACAATGCGGGTCTCGCATTCGGCCGTAATTTCACCGGTTCGGCCCTGCGCCTGTACCAGTAGACCGCCGGTAGCGACCGGGGAAATCGTCGTGTTTCGCCGGTCGCTGTCGGTATACGGACAGGTATTCACTGATCCTGACGGTTTTCGTGGGAGCGGACGAAAATCGACCCGATTTTCGTGAGGATCGACAGAGATGCGCGTCACGTCATGCGCCAAGATTTAGCAGTCAACACTCAACCGCGCCCTCACGTTTTTCGCTCGGGCCCCTGCTCCATCACGGAGGCACCATGAAACACCGCTTCTATCCAACACTTGCGGCAGCCGCAGGGCTCACGCTTGTGTTGTCTGCTTGTGGCTCGGGAGGCACGTCCTCGGGCGCCAGTGGCGGTGAACCGGCCACCGACGGGACCTTCCGTTTCGCCCTGCAGGCCGATCCGGGTGCACTCAACCCGATCATGTCGGCCGCCTCGGCGACCGCCGAGTTGTCGCGTTTGGCGTACGACTACCTGATCTACCAGGATCCCGATACCAGTGAAGTCGGACCGTGGTTGGCGGAGAAGTGGGAGGAGACCCCGACCTCGGCGTCCTTCACCATCCGTGACGGGGTGACCTGTACCGACGGATCGACGCTGACACCGCAGACCGTCGCGGACAACATCAACTTCGTGGCCAACCCGGACAACGGTTCTCAGTTGCGCGGGTCCTCCGTACCGACCGGCGCCACTGCGACTGCTGATCCGGCAACGCGCAGTGTCACGGTGACCACTCCGGCGCCGAGCCCGTTCCTTCTTCTCAACGTCGGTCGCCTGCCGATCCTGTGCGAGGCCGGATTGAAAGATCCGACAGCGTCGAACAAGAAGTCGCTCGGCACCGGCATGTTCGAAGTCACCGAAGTTGCCGCCAACGACCACTACACGTTCCAGCGTCGCGAGGGCTACAACTGGGGCCCCGACGGCACGACCTCCGACACCCCGGGCGTCCCCAAGACGGTCGTCGCCGCCATGTCGCCGAACGTGAGCACCGCCGCAAATCAGCTGCTCTCGGGTGAACTCAACGCAGCTCCGATCGCCGGTCCGGACAAGGACCGCGTCGCGGCAGCCAATCTGGACTCCGTCGGTCGGCCTCTGCCGGCAGGCCAGATGTACTTCAACCAGATCGCGAGTAATCCCACCAGCGATCCCGCAGTGCGCAAGGCCCTGATCCAAGCGGTCGATCTCGACGACCTCACTCAGGTCATCACCGCCGGACACGGGGTCCGGGCAACCAGCCTCGTCGCCGTCGAACCGCGCGCCTGCGTTTACGACTCTGTCGCAGGCAACATTCCGGACTTCGACCTCACTGCCGCCAAGGCAACACTGGACGGCGCTGGTTGGACCGCCGGCGCTGACGGCAAGCGAAGCAAGGACGGCAAGCCGCTCAATCTCCGCCTCGTGTACGACGGCACCGACGATCCGCGCAACGCGGCGGCCGAACTTGCTCAGTCGGCGTGGTCCGAACTCGGCGCAAACGTCGAGGTGACCGGGGGCGACTCGAACAAGATCATCGACGTCATTCTGAGCGGCAAGGACAACTCTGCCTGGGACATCGCCTGGGTCCAGGTCAACTCCTCGCTGCCCAGCACCTTCACTGCGTACTTTGCCGGGCCGGTTCCCGCAGCAGGCAAGAACTTCGGATCGGTCAGCAACCCCGCCTACGAAGCAGCAGCCACCAAGGCTTCCGGTCTGACCGGTAGCGACGCTTGTGACGCCTGGGCCGACGCCGAGTCGGAGCTCACCAAGACGATCGCGGCCGTGCCCTTCGCAGACTCCGTCATGAACGTGTACTTCAACAAGGCCGGACTCTCATTCGGTAAGACGCTCACCGGTTCTGCGTTGCGTCTCTACCAGTAAGTCGTTCTCCCGCTCAGCATCTCTTCCCGCCCTGCATCTGTTCCCGCCCTCCGGAAAGACAGCCCATGAGTCAAACTATTGAAGCCGCGAAACCAGAAGCGGCGCCTCAGGCTCGAGCAAAGTGGCTCGAGTCCGACAGCTGGCCCGCATATCTTCTGCGTCGTTTCGGCACCTTCGTGATTTCACTCTGGGCGCTGGTGACTGCGGCGTTCCTCATGCTCCAACTGATTCCGGGAGACCCGGTTCGGTTGGCTCTGGGAATGAACGCACCGGTCGAACTGGTCGAGACAACGAGGTCTCAGCTCGGTTACGACCTTCCCTTGTGGCAGCAGTACTTCCGATTCGTCGGCGGGTTGCTGAGCGGGAATCCCGGTGACTCGATCACCTTGAGGACTCCGGTCTTCGAGGTGATCGCGTCCCGCCTCCCGGCAACGCTCGAACTGGCTGTACTCACAGTCGTCACGGTGCTGCTAGTGGGCATTCCGATCGGCCTCATCTTCGCTGCACTGACCCGCAACGGTCGACGACGCGGAGTCGAGATCGGTTACACCGCAACGTCGGGCACCATCGCCGTGATCCCCGAGTTCATGTTCGGTACGGCGCTGGTCTACCTCTTTGCCGTCACGTTCCCTGTTCTGCCCGTCGCCGGCCGTGGTGGACCGGAAAGCTACATCCTCCCGGTCGCGGCCATGTCGATCGGTGCCATCGCCTCGATGTCGCGCATCGTCCGTGCAGAGGCGCTCGGCGTGTTGGACATGGACTACATCCGTACGGCGCGCGCCAAGCGAATGCCCGTGGCACGAATCTACTTCCGTCATGCAATGCCCAACCTCATGACGTCGACGCTGACGCTCGCCGGACTCCTCCTGGGTGGTCTGATTGCCGGCACCGTGCTCATCGAGAGCATCTTCGCCTGGCCCGGCATGGGCATGGCGCTGGTCAAGTCCATCACCGAGAAGGACTACCCGCTCGCCCAGACACTGGTCGTGATCTACGGCGCCATCGTCCTTCTCATCAATTTCATCGTCGACGTGGTGCTCGCTCTCATCGACCCACGATCCACAATTCGGGAGAACTGAGTTGAGCACCTCACCTACGGCCCCCACTGCGGCCCCCAAGACGCCCCCGCGACGACACTGGATCGTCGGAACGTTCCGCACCCCATTGGGAATCCTGGCCCTCACCTTCCTGACCGCTCTCATCGCCCTCGTCATCTTCGGACCGATGATCTGGGGTGACGCCGCTGTCGCAGCCAACCCGAAGGCACTGTCTCAGGGACCGAGTTCCGAGCACATCTTCGGCACCGACGCCGGCGGGCGTGACGTCTTCGCCCGCACGATGACCGCCGCGAGACTGTCGGTGCTCATGGCTCTCGGAGCCGTCGCACTCGGTGTCACAATTGGCCTGATACTCGGTACGCTCCCGACACTCGCTCCCCGCTGGGTCGGACGAATGGTCGTGGCATTCCTCAACTTCGCCATCGCATTCCCCGGACTGCTCCTCGCGATCTTCCTGTTGGTCGTTCTCGGACAGGGTGCTGGCAGCGCGGTGATCGCCATCGGTCTCGCCCTGGCCTCGCCGTTCGCGAGGTTGACGTACGCACTGGCTTCGTCGGTCAACGGACGCGACTTCATCGACGCAGCACGCATCCTCGGGGTTACCAAGCCCGGGCTGCTGTTCCGCCACATTCTCCCCAATATCCGTGAACCACTCATCGTCAATGCCAGCATCGCTGTCGGCAGCGGCCTGGTGGTCTTCGCCGGACTCTCGTTCCTCGGCTTGGGCATTCAGCCGCCTGCATTCGACTGGGGCCGGATGCTCAACGAAGGTCTGTCGAAGATCTTCGTCAACCCGGCCACCGCACTCGCCCCCGGCATCGCCGTCGTGCTCGCCGGCTTGACCTTCACGCTGCTCGGCGAGGCCATTGCTCGCGGCGCGGGAGTTCGCAGCCCGATCAGCAGTCGCCTGCCGAAGTGGAAGCCGATCAACCGGAAAACTGCCCAGGCCGATTCGGCGCCCACCGACGAAGACGCGGTACTGACCGTCCGCAACATGTCCGTCGCAGTCCCCGCGGGTGACGACTGGCGTCGCCCCGTCGACAACATCAGTTTTACAGTTCACCGCGGCGAAACCGTGGGCATCGTCGGTGAATCCGGGTCCGGAAAGTCACTGAGTTGCATGGCAATCGCGCAGCTGACCGACCACCCCACCGTGGTCGACGCCGGGCTCATCGAGTTCGACGGCACCGTGCTGATGAAGGACGGCAAGCGGCCGGACGACGCGGCTTCGCGCAAGGTTGCCCGCCAACTCGGCACACGTATGGCGATGGTGTTCCAGGATCCGATGTCGTCCATGAATCCGTCTCTCAAGGTCGGATACCAGGTCGCCGAGATCGGTTGGCTCCACGAAGGTATGAGCAAGGCCGACGCGAAGAAGGCGGCAGTCGAGCGACTGAACGCCGTCAAGATCCCCGACGCGCCCAGGCGTGCGAAGCAGTACCCCCACGAGTTCTCCGGCGGTATGCGTCAGCGCGCGATGATCGCCATGGGTCTGATGGGTAAGCCCGCTCTGATCATCGCGGACGAACCCACCACTGCGCTCGACGTGACCGTTCAGCGTGAGGTCCTCGGGCTGCTCCACGAGGTTCGCGAAGAAACCGGCGCCGCAATCCTTCTCATCTCGCACGACATGGCCGTCATCACCGGCATGTGCACCCGTGTCCTCGTCATGTTTGCCGGCGAAATCGTCGAAGACATCGCAGTCGACGATCTGATTGCCGGCCGTGCAAAGCATCCGTACACCCGCGCGCTGATCGCCGCGGTCCCCACCATGAGCACCGATCGCGACAAGCCGCTTGCCACCGTCGACGAAGCCTGGCAGGTGGAGAGCCTCGACGCCGAGGAGAGCACCGCCGACATCGAGTTGGAAGAACTGTTGGCTGTTGCAGAGGAGATCCGATGAGCAGACTCGAATTCCGTGACGTCAACGTCCACCTCGGTAGCGGTTCGAAAAAATTCCACGCCGTCAAGAACATCAATCTCGACATCCCCTCCGGATCGGTGGTCGGTCTCGTCGGTGAATCGGGTTCCGGAAAGTCGACACTGGCGCGAGCAACTGTCGGCCTGGCCGAGCCCAGTTCCGGCCAGATCCTTCTCGACGGTGTGGACGTCGCTCACGCCCGCGGCGCGACGGCTCGTCTGCGCCACCGGATCCAGATGGTATTCCAAGATCCGTACTCGTGCCTCGACCCGCGAATGACCATCGGCCAGTCACTCGCCGAGGCGCTGCGGTCCACCGAGCGTCGTGACAAAGCTCGGCGCAGCCGCGGCGACCGCGCCGCCGAGGTCGCTCGACTCCTCACCACCGTCCAACTGCCGGTGGAGAAGGCGCACGAATACCCATCGTCGTTGTCGGGTGGTCAGCGCCAACGCGTTGCCCTCGCGCGGGCTTTGGCAGCCGCACCGGCAGTTCTGCTTGCCGACGAAATCACCTCCGCTCTGGACGTGTCCGTGCAGGGCGCGGTTCTGAATCTGTTGGTGGATCTGCAGAAGCAGCTGGGTCTGACGGTTCTGTTCGTCAGTCACAACCTGGCGGTGATCCGCTACGTCTGTGACCACGTCGCAGTCATGCTCGGCGGCGAGATCGTCGAGCACGGGCCGGTTCTCGACGTGATCGATTCGCCGAAGGAGCCGTACACGGCAAAGCTGTTGTCCGCGATCCCGACATTCGGGGAGCCGATGTTCCAATGACAACGCCGACCACTCTCGACTCCCCCGCTGCCGTAGCCCGTGCCGAAGAACGTCGTTCGGCGAGAATCCAGGATTACGCGTCCGTGGTTACACCGACCAGCATCGCCGTATCGGCGTCGGGACGCATTGCATACGTACGTACCGAAGCGAATCCGGCTGCGGATACCAACGAGCACTCGATCTGGTTGGCTTCCCCGCAACTACAGCTCACCGCGGGACCTGCCGACACCTCGCCGGCTTGGCATCCCGTTTCGACGCTGTTGGTCTTCGTTCGGCCGGATTCCTCGGGCACACCACAACTGTGGAAGGTCGACGCCACCGGGGGCCCGGCAACACAGCTGACCACCACGGCGCAGCTCCCGCTCGGCGCGGGGGCACCGGTGTTCTCTCCCGACGGCGCTCGAATCGCCTTCAGCGCCCCCGTCGACCGCACTGCCGCCGGATCGTCATGCCTCTTGGTGGCGAAGCGCCTCAACTACAAGGTCGACGGATCCGGTGTCCGGGGCAGCGTTCGGGCGCACTTGTTCGAGTTCGATCTGGCCGCCGGCTCACTACGGCAGCTGACGGACGGCGATTGGGACGCTTCGCATCCCGCGTACAGTCCCGACGGCACCGAACTGGCTTTCACCGCGGCGATGGACGGCGACGCCGATCTGACGCGGGCGAGTTCCGCCTGGACCGTATCGCTGACTGATCTCGCCTCCGCTCCGCGGATGTTGGGGCACGCACGCGGCATCGCAGGACCACTTGCATGGACACCTGCCGGCGACGCGGTCGTAGCCGTCGGTTGGCACACGCCGATCATTCACAACAACGAACTTCTTGTCCTGCACCGCGACCAGCGAGTGGAAGACCGCAGCCTGACGTCCGGACTCGACCGAAACGTCATGCCGGGCGGAACCGGTTATCCCGGTGGCGCACCGAGTTTCACCGCCGACGGCGACATCGTCTTCTGCATCCGCAACCACGGCTCCACCGAACTGCACAAGGTCGATTTCGGATCAGGCTCCGTCTCACCACTTCTCACCGGCGAGCAGACAGTGGTCTCAGGCCTTGCCCTGACGTCCGGGCGAGCCGTCGTCGCGCTGGCAACGGCGACATCCTTCGGCGAGGTCGCCGTCATCGACCTCGAGACTCGTGCAGTCGAAACGGTCACCGAATTGAACACGGAACTGACAACTTCCGTCGCGTTTCCAGTCGCCTCCGAGCGTTGGTTCGACATCAGCGACGGCACCCGTGTTCAGGGTTGGATCCTGCGCGACCCGAACGTCACGGGCGTCGGTCCGCTGGTTCTGGACGTCCACGGCGGACCACACAATGCCTGGACCGGTACACCCACCCCGATGCACGCGTACCACGCGGAACTGGTCGCGCTCGGATACACGGTCTTGATGATCAATCCGCGGGGAAGCGACGGCTACGGCAACGAGTTCTTCGACGGTGTGCGTGACGGTTGGGGTGAGGCGGATCGCGCCGACCTGCTCGAACCAGTCGAAACCCTTGTCGCCGAAGGGATGGCCGATCCGAAGCAACTGGTGCTCACGGGCTACAGCTACGGCGGATTCATGACGTGCGCCCTGACGTCCGTCACCGATCGGTTTGCCGTCGCAGTCGCTGGCGGTCTCGTTTGCGACATCGCGAACACAGCCGGCCCCTCGGACGAGGGCATCTTGCTGCAGACGGTCGAATTCGACCCGCAGTCATCTCGGGTACGGGAACTTTCGCCGCTGGGGCGAGTCTCCCAGGTGACGGCACCGACGCTGATCCTTCACGGCGGCAGCGACGTCCGTTGCCCGGTCAACCAGGCCGAACAGTGGTTCGGTGGACTGCGTTTGGCCGGCACCCCGACCGAGTTGGTGGTTTTCCCGGACGCGTCACATGCCTTCGTGTTGACGGGTCGGCCGTCCCACCGACTGGAGTACAGCACTCGTCTCGTCGACTGGATCGAACGGCACCTCTCCCCCAAGCCCGCACTGACCACGGTCGATTCCGACTACTGGCAGTACCGACTCGACACCCTGAGTGCGAAGTACGGGGTACCCGGCGCCTCACTGGGAATTCTGACCACAACCCGCAGCGGATACTCCCGCACCGTGGTCACGTCCGGTGTCGTCAGTACCCGCACCGGCGTCGCGGCTACGCCCGACACGTTGTTCCAGATGGGTTCGATCAGCAAGGTCTGGACGGCCACCCTGATCATGCAGCTCGCCGAAGAAGGATTGCTGGATCTCGACTCACCTGTCCGGAACATCCTGCCGGACTTCGCAGTTGCCGACGCGGTAGCCACCGAAACGGTCACGACTCGCCACCTGTTGACTCACACCAGTGGCATCGACGGTGACGTTTTCATCGACGGCGGGCGCGGCGACGACTGCGTCGAGCGATACGTCGCATCACTGAAATCAACGGTGCAGCTCTTCGCCCCCGGCACCGATTGGTCGTACTGCAACACCGGCTTCGTGATCGCCGGACGAATCATCGAGGTTCTCCGAGGTAAGAGTTGGGACGCGGTTCTGCGCGAGCGGATCATCGAACCGCTCGGCCTGACCAAAACCACGACCCTGCCTGAGGAGACGGCACTGCACCGCGCTGCAGTCGGGCACGTCGGCGGTGCCGCAGTCGGGCACGTCGGCGGCGCCGACAATCTCGAGCAGACACCACAGTTCCTCATCCCCCGCTCGATGGGCCCCGCCGGCCTCATCAACAGCACGGCCGAAGATCTACTCCTGTTCGCTCAGGACTCGATGCGCGAGGACCCGGTTCTCCTTCGGCGTTCCACTCATCTGGCGATGCTCGAGGAGCGCCGCCAGATCGGTGACGTGTCGTCAGCGGACATCATGGGAACCACGTGGCTGCTGCACAATTGGGGCGGTGTACTGGCTCATGGCCACAATGGCGGAACTCTCGGCCAGCAGTCGTTCTTGCGAGTGGTGCCGTCGTGCGGTCTAGCCGTGGTCCTGATGTCCAACGGTGGAGCAATGGACGCTCTCTCCGGCGATCTTCTGGCTGAAGTAATCGGTTCGATAGGCGGCGTCAGTGTGACACCGGCATTCTCGCCTGGTGACCCCCACACCCGCGTCACGTCCTCACCTGAAGTACTCGATGCGCTGTGCGGCCTGTACCGCGATGCCGCAGCCGATTTCGTCTTGGAAAGGACCGGCGGTTCCCTGACCGCCCGCCGCACCGATCACATCGACCCTTCGGTCACCGCCGAAAGCGCAGAGTCCGTCTCTCTCAGCCTGATCGAAGTTCACCCTGGAGTATTCGCGACCCAACTACCTCAATCAGCGGGTTGGATCCGGATCACTTTCTCCGACAACGGGAGTACACAATTGCTACACGTCGGAAGCCGCGCGTATCCGCGAGTGAACAACCGATGACCATTCTCCGCGATCTGGCCGAGCGCCAACTTCCTCAGATCCTCGAGGACGCCATCGCGCTCATCGAAGTCGAGTCGCCGTCGCACGATCTCGAAGCTGTTGCCCGCAGCGCGAAGTGGACGTCAGACCTTGTCCACGAACGACTCGGCGTGACACCGGAGTCGATAGTGACGGAAGGCCGTACCCATCTGGTGACCCGTTTCGGCAGCTCACCGACGCGGCTGATGCTGCTCGGTCATCATGACACCGTGTGGCCGATCGGCACCCTGACACGCCTGCCCGCAGCCGTCACCGACGGAGCGCTCCGAGGTCCGGGCGGACTCGACATGAAACTTGGTGTCGTTCAGGCAATCCACGCCCTCGCTATCGTCCGGGAGCTGCACGGCGACGATGCACTCGACGGAATCACACTCCTCGTGACCGGTGACGAAGAAATCGGTTCACCCACGTCGCGGTCCCTCATCGAGGAACTTGCGGCAGGCGCGGTACTGGTTCTCGAGGCCGGCGGTGACGGTGGCGAACTGAAGACTGTCCGCAAGGGAGTGTCGCTGTATCGGATCCATGTTGCCGGTCGCGCCGCCCACGCCGGGCTGGAGCCGGAAAAAGGCATCAACGCTGCAGTAGAACTGGCTCGTCTCGTGATCGCGATCAACGACTTGTCCTCGCCGGCGCAGGCAACCACCGTCACCCCGACTGTCATTTCAGCCGGAACCACAACCAACACCGTTCCGGCAGAAGCCTTCGTCGACGTGGACGTGCGCGCGACCAGCGCTGCCGAGCAGGAGCGCGTCGATGCGAATATCCGAGCCCTGCAGGCAATCCACCCCGAAGCCGTAGTCACGGTCTCGGGTGGTGTCAACCGTCCACCTCTCGAAGCGACGATGTCCGCACCGTTGCTGGCGTTGGCGGAACGCGTTGCGCTCGAGCATGATCTGACTCCTCCCGTCGGCCTCGCCGTAGGCGGAGCCTCGGACGGAAACTTCACTGCCGGTATCGGTATCCCCACCCTCGACGGCCTCGGTGGCGTCGGCGGCGGTGCACACGCCGAGACCGAGCATGCGCTCGTGTCCGCAATCGCTCCGAGGACGGCGCTGGTTGCGGGCCTTATTCGTTCGATCACGTCTGAAGGGGGCCCTCGTGTCGAAAAGCAAAGCGGTTGAGTTTCGAGAACTGGTCGATACCCGCGAAATAGCCGATCTATCCGCCGTTTTCGACGAGATCTGGGCTACCAGTCCCGGACCGGCTCATTTCGGCACTGCGATGTTGGTTGCGCTTCACCACGGTGGTCACTACGTGGTGGGAGCCTTTTCCGAAGGCGAAATGATCGGTGGTTGCGTCGGATTCTTCGTCGAGCCTCTCGGCGAGGTTCTGCACTCACACATCGCCGGAGTACTACCGGGACACGCAGGCAAGGGAATCGGCCGCGCCCTCAAGCATCATCAGCGAGACTGGTGCATCGAGCGCGGCGTCAGGACGATCCGGTGGACCTTCGATCCACTGGTCGCACGAAATGCCTATTTCAACATTCAGCGTCTCGGAGCCGAACCGGCCGAATACAACCCGGATTTCTACGGGTCGATGGCAGACGGTATAAACGCAGGCGACGCCAGCGATCGTATGCTCGTCAGTTGGGACCTCGACGTCGATGGATCTCCGAGTTCTACTGTGGCCGTGAATGATACATTCAAGGTGCTTCAACCCACCGAAGACGGTACGCCTCGAATGCTCCCGATCCCACCCGACTGCGTCGATATCGCAGTCGGAATACCCAGAGACATCGAGCATCTGAGAACAGTCGACCGCGCCTCTGCCTTTGCCTGGCGACACGCGCTTCGCGAGTACCTCGAACCACTGATCGCCTCGAAGGAATGGCAATCGACCGGCTTCGACCCCAGCGGCTATTACACGTTCACGAAAATCTGCGAGACAACCGGAGAAGAGCAAGTCCATGCACATTGAGTCCGTCGAATTGCGCGAACTGCGCATCCCTCTCGTCTCCCCCTTCACCACGTCATTCAGCACCCAGCTCGAGCGCAACACCCTCGTCCTGAAGGTGAGCGGCACCACCGACGGCCCCAACGGTCCGGTGGAGACTGTCGGCTGGGGCGAGTGCGGTTCGCTGAGCGATCCGTACTACAACTCGGAGTACACCGCTGGTGCGCGGGCGATGCTTCGCGAGTATCTCGTTCCGACGCTACGTAAGTCGCAGTCGGATCAGCCGCTCTCGGCCGAGACGGTCGGCAGCGTACTTCACCACATCGTGGGTCACCAGATGTCCAAGTCGGCTATCGAAATGGCAATTCTCGATGCTGAATTGCGCGCTCGCGGACAGTCTTTCGCTCGGTACCTCGGTGCCACTCGCACGCGAGTTCCCTCGGGAGTGTCCGTCGGCATCCAGGACAGCATCCCTCAGCTGCTCGAGACCGTCGGCAACTATCTGTCGCAGGGGTACGTGCGAATCAAGCTGAAGATCAAGCCGGGCTGGGACATCGCTCCCGTGGCTGCGGTGCGCAAGGAGTTCGGCTACGACGTTCCTCTGCAGGTCGACGCAAATGCCGCGTACACCCTCGTCGACGCGCAGTTGCTGCGCCGCCTGGACGAATTCGCACTGCTCCTCATCGAACAGCCGCTGGCCGAGGACGATTTGGTGCAGCACGCCAAACTTGCCCAGTCCCTCTCCACTCCGATCTGCCTCGACGAGTCGGTCGAGTCGGCCAAGGATGCGGCGGATGCCATCACGCTCGGCGCCGCTTCGGTCATCAACATCAAGCCGAGCCGTGTCGGTGGATATCTGGAAGCCAAGCGCATCCACGATCTCGCCTCGGCACACGGTATTGCGGTGTGGTGCGGCGGAATGCTCGAGACCGGAATCGGCCGCGCCGCCAACGCAGCCCTCGCGGCGCTGGACGGATTCACGCTGCCCGGCGACATCTCGGCGTCCGATCGCTTCTACAAGGAAGACATCACCGAACCTTTTGTCATCGAGGACGGCCACATCGCCGTGCCGCAGGGACCGGGCTTCGGTGTGACTCCGCGCGAAGACGTCATGGATCGCTTCACGGTCGGAACCGAGATTCTGTAGGTCCGTCACACAGTCACGCAGCAGCCACCTCCACCGTCACCCCGGAGGTGGCTGTTCGTCGTTTGTGTCGGTAGGGGGGTGCATAGTGATTCGGACATGACGTTCTGCACCGAAAGGCCCCCGATGAGTAGCTGGTCCGATCGCCCGATCTGCGCGTTCGACCTCGAGACCACGGGGCGGGATCCGTCGACCGCTCGTATCGTCAGTGCCTGCGTCGCGGTGATCGACGGTTCGAGTGTCGAAACACGCACGTGGCTACTCGATCCCGGCGTCGACATCCCCGCCGGCGCCTCAGCTGTTCACGGCATCAGCACCGAGTTCGCGGCGCAACACGGCCAGGATTATTCCGAGGGCTACGAAGAGATTCGCGAGGCTCTGCACAATTCCTGGGCGCGCGATCACGCCGTCGTGGCGTTCAATGCCTCCTATGATCTGACGGTCATGCATGCCGAGGGTCTGCGCATCGGCAAGCCTGCATTCGTTCCGGGGTTGGTGATCGATCCGTACGTGATCGATCGGGCGATGGATACGTTCCGCAAGGGCAAGCGAACGCTTGCGGCTGTGTGCGAGCACTACGGAATTTCATTGGAGTCGGCGCACGAAGCCGAGGCCGATGCCAAAGCGGCGGCGGCGTTGGCCCGCGAGTTGGCCGTGCGGTTCCCCGACATCCTGGGGCTCGATCTCATGGTCGATCAAGCCGATTGGCACGCAGAGCGGCAACGCGATTTCGCCGAGTACCTTCTCAGCCAAGGGAGGGACGTGGCAGATGTGAACGGCCAGTGGCCGATTCGCACCATCGCCTGACGTCCTCCCCGGCTCGGACGACCGCGCGCTACGCCGGGACCGGCGGCCACACCGGCGCAATGGACCACGGACGGGCTGTTTCGAGCTGCGACGCAACCTGAATCAGCAGATCTTCACGGCCGAACGCGCCGACCAACTGCACGCCGATCGGAACGCCGGCCGAGTCATGACCCATCGGCAAGGAAATCGCCGGCTGACCTGAACTGTTGAACGGACTGGTCAAGCCGCTGTACCCGGCCGAATGCTCCCAGATCGACATAGGATTCGCCGTATCGAGCAGACCGAGCGGAGCTGCCGGCCGAGCCATCGTCGGAGTCAGCAACAGGTCGTGATCGACGAAGAACGCACCGATCACCTGGGCGGCCCGCTCGAGTTCCTGCAATGCCTTGACGACGTTCGTCGCACTTTCGGACTTCGCGCGGTCGTAGATCATCCGCGCCATCGGCTCGAGGTCGTCGTCGCGGATCGCGCGGTTCAGGGCGTCGAGTCGTTCGTCGACCTCGATCGTCATCGGAATGCCCATCAACACCGACAGCCCGGCAGTGAGCGCATCGAGCGGAAAGTTCGGGGCACTCTCGGTGACATCGTGATCGAGTTCTTCGAGCAGGCCGGCAACACCGGTCGCGACGGCCGAGCACTCCGGGTCCACCGGTGTGCCGTCAGGAAGAGCGTTACTCAGACCGATCCGCAACCGTCCGGGATCGGCACCCACTTCCTCGATGTACGGCCGCTTCGGCGCCAGGATCACGTAAGGATCGCCCACTGTCGGCCCGGCGGAGAGATCGAGAAGCAACGCAGTGTCGCGGACACTTCGGGTGAGCGCGTGATGAACACTCATCGGCGACGAGAAGAGCGTGCGCGCCGGTGCCGTCGGAGTACGTCCTCGGCTCGGCTTGAGGCCTACCAGGCCGCAGGCCGATGCGGGAATACGGATCGATCCACCACCGTCGCTGGCATGCCCGCCTGGCACGATCCCGACGGCAACAGCTACAGCCGTGCCACCCGAAGATCCGCCGGGCGAACGATCAAGGGCGTAAGGGTTACGGGTGGGTCCGAACAGCGCAGGTTCGGTACTCGCGTTCTTGCCGAACTCCGGGGTGTTCGTCTTGCCGATGACAACCAGACCAGCCTGGCGGTAGCGCTCGACGAGCGTCGAATCATTTTCTGCCACAGCGTCGGCGAACAATCGAGATCCATTGGTGCTCGGCAATCCTGCCACATCCATGCCGAGGTCTTTGATCACGAACGGGACGCCGTGCAGTGGGCCATCCGGCAGGCCGCCTGATACCTCGTTGCGCGCTTCCTCTCGACGCTCACTGATCACCGCGTTGACTGCCGGGTTGCGCTCGTCGAGCCTGTCCAGACTGAACTCGAGGACTTCCTTGGCGGAGACGTCGCCGCTCTTGATCGCTTCGGCCAGGCCGGTCATGTCGTTGTTGTCGAACAAATCCTGCATCGATGCCCTCATCACTCGTGTCGAACTCTGCCGATAGTGAGGTCCGTCATATCAACCGGAGCGGCGACGCAGTTCCGAAATTCCGCTTGGCGGGACCGGCCCACCGATTCAGCCTTACAGAATCAAGCCCTGCCGCCGCGCTTCCACAACTGCTTCGTGCCGACTGCGGACGTCGAGTTTTCCCATCAGATTCCGCATGTACGTCTTGATCGTTTCGACGCTCAGGGACAACCTCTCGGCGATCTCGGCATTGCGCAGTCCCAGAGCTACGTAGCCCATCACCTCCCGCTCGCGGGGCGACAGGACAACGGTGTTCGCGACTGGAGTGTTCGCGGCAGGTTTCGGCGACGCCAACGCCCGCAACTTTGCCTCGACGGCGAGGACCTGCGCGCTGAGAGCCATGTCCTCGAGGTTCGCCGCGATCTCGCCGAGCGCCAGGACGCTCTCGGTCAACCCTTCGGATATCTGGGCATCGCGGTTCGAACCATGTTCCACCGCAGCGGTATCGAGCATCGCCACCCGACGATCCACTTCGTCGCGAATCTCGAATTCGCGGGCCAACGCGTACGACGATCGCATCATCGTCTCTGCGATCACGTCGCCGATCGGCAGGTTGGCACGCAGTCCTCCGTAGATCGCTCCGCGAGTAACCCCGCGTACGACGATCGGGACTGCCATCAAGGATTCGATCGCTTCGGTGCCCACTTCGTAGTCGTAGTCGTGAGTGATGTGCGACGAGTTCGCGTAGTCCTGGACCGCGCCCGGTCGTTGTTCTGCGATCGCCCGACCGCCGAGTCCGCATTCGGCGTCGATCCGCAGGTTTCGCAGGATGTTGCTGCGCGTGCCGACGTGACCGGTGATGGTCAGCGACCGGTCGCTGACGCAGCCGCCAAACAGAACCGGCAACTCGGTTTTGGGGTGCAGCCGACGCAGTTCGGCGCGCAACGCGTCGTCGTCGCTCGGTCTCAGTACCCTGCTCACTCTCACCTCCACGTACCCAATTCAGAGGGTAGCGGCACCTTTGGCTGGGCAATAGCGTGCATCCAGGCCATTTGTAGTGCCGATCACACTTATCGTGACACCAACCGTGCCACGTCGCCTTCGGAGGAACCGTGTCTGTCCCGACAGCTGTTGCAGCCAACAACACCCCGCTCAGTCCGCTGCGCTTTCTCGAGCGCAGCGCCGCGGTGTTCCCCGAGCGCACCGCCGTCGTTCACGGCGACCGGACCTACTCGTACCGAGAGTTCGGTGACGAGGTCGCGGCTCTGGCCCGCGTCCTGCGTGAACGCATTCAGCCCGGTGACCGCGTCGCATACCTGGCGCCGAACGTACCCGAGATGCTGTTCGCGCATTTTGCCGTTCCCCTCGCCGGCGGGGTCCTGATCGCCCTGAACTCACGCCTCGCCGGTCCCGAACTCGAATACATTCTCGATCACTCGGGAACCACGATCCTGTTCGTGGACTCCGAATTCGTCGGTTCGGTCACCTCGTCCAAGGCAAACGTGGGGAGCCTGCGTGAGATCGTCGAGATCCCGGACTCCACCGTCCCCTATCCGGACGTTCCCACCGGAATCGTCACCGGGCAGTACGCCGATCTGATTGCCGAAGGCGAAGCTCTCTCCGATCAGCCACTGCACTGGGGCGTCGACGACGAGCAGCAGTGCATCGCCATCAACTACACCTCGGGTACCACCGGAAAACCCAAGGGCGTCATGTACTCCCACCGCGGGGCGTACCTGAACTCGCTCGGCGAGACATTCCACAACGGCTTCGACGGAGCGACGAAGTATCTGTGGACACTGCCGATGTTCCACTGCAACGGGTGGTGCACGCCGTGGGCCGTCACTCAGGCCGCGGGCACACATATCTGCCTGCGCGCGGTCCGCGCCGATGCGATCTGGGACGCCATCGACAATCTGGGCGTGACACATCTGTGCGGCGCTCCTACCGTCTGCTCCACCATCGCCGACGCAGACCAGGCCCACAAGGTCGACGCCTTGCGCATCACCACCGCCGGCGCTCCCCCGTCACCGACGATCATCGGAAAACTCGAAGACATCGGTGTCACCGTCGTTCACGTCTACGGCCTCACCGAGGTGTACGGCCCCTACACGATCTGCGAATACCAGGAAGCCTGGGACGACAAGCCGCAGTCCGAGCGCGCCGCACTTCTCTCGCGTCAGGGAGTCGGCATGGTGCAAGCCGAAAATGCTCGCGTTGTCGATGCCGAGATGAACGACGTCCCCGCCGACGGCCAGACCATGGGTGAGATCGTGCTCCGCGGCAACAACGTGATGCTCGGATACTACCGCGACGAGGCCGCGACAGCCGAAGCATTTGCCGGTGGTTGGTTCCATTCCGGCGACCTCGGCGTCATGCATCCCGACGGATACATCCAGCTCAAGGACCGCGCGAAGGACATCATCATCTCCGGCGGCGAGAACATCTCCACCGTCGAGGTGGAGCAGGCGATCATGAGTCACCCCGCGGTGATCGACGTGGCAGTCGTCGGCGTTCCCGACGAGAAGTGGGGCGAGCGCCCGAAGGCATTCGTGGTGCTGGGCAAGGGATTACAGGCATCCGCCGAAGACATCGTCGAGCACACCCGCACTTTGCTGGCCGGGTACAAGGTTCCCCGCGACATCGTCTTCCCGCTCGACCTTCCTCGCACCCCCACCGGCAAGGTTCTCAAGTTCCAGCTACGCGCCGACAACTGACGCCGACGAAACCTGGATACTTGCATCCATGACCGAGCGCTCCGATGTACCCGGAACTGACCCCGCACAGTTTCGGGTACACGTCGCGTCTCAAGCGATCCGGTTGTTCTCGGAGAACGGGTACGAAGCCACCACCGTCGAGCAGATCGCCGCTGCCGCCGGTGTGTCGCGTCGGACGTTCTTCCGGCAGTTCCGCTCCAAGGAAGACGTGATCTTCGCCGATCACGAGTCCCTCCTCGAACACGTCGCAGAGTTCCTCGCGTCCGATTCCGCCGACCCCTGGGCGTCCGTGTGCGAGGCCGCGGGACTGGTCTTCGATTTCTTCCGCAGGAACCGAGACCTGTCGATGCGGCGATACCGCGTCGTACAGCATGTTCCGGCTCTTCGCGACCGCGAACTCGTCACCGGATTCCGCTACGAGCGCCTCTTCGTCGACTACCTGCGCAGCGCTGTGCCCCGCGAACCTGTCCTCGAGGTTGTCGGTTTTGCCGCAGCTGTCACCGCGTGCCACAACTACCTCTTGCGAAGCATGATCAAAGGCGACGAGGACGCCACAGCTGACGCACTAAGTCAGGCATTGCTCGACGTTCGGCGGACGTACGGCGTGGCACCCGGGTCCAAGACCAGCACGCCAGAATCGAAGTCCGTGCTGGTAGTAGCCTTTCCCCCGGGCACGTCCGCTGATGAGATCAGCAGAAAAATCCACGAACAACTCGGCTGACACTGCTCGTGCACCGAAACTTCACACACCCATCCCTTGACCTGGCACTCAGTGCCGTGTTTGACTGGGGTCATGGGCACCGGTCTGTCCGCGAATCTCGCTGGTAACGCCGGAGCCGCACCGACCGCCTTCAAGCCACCTTCACCAAGGAGCGTTCCCATGGCAGGAAACCCGGATTTCAATCTCTTCGCACTGAACGAAGAGCACGACGAACTGCGGGCTGCTATCCGCGGACTCTCCGAGAAGGAAATCGCGCCGTACGCCAAGGACGTCGACGAGAACGCACGTTTCCCCGAGGAAGCGCTCACCGCTCTCAACGCGTCCGGCTTCAACGCCATCCACGTTCCCGAGGCTTACGACGGCCAGGGCGCCGATTCCGTCGCCACCTGCATCGTCATCGAGGAAGTCGCCCGCGTCTGTGGATCCTCCTCGCTGATCCCCGCTGTGAACAAGCTCGGCACCATGGGCCTGATCCTCAAGGGTTCCGAAGAGCTCAAGTCCAAGGTGCTCCCGGACCTCGTGAACGGCGGAATGGCGTCGTACGCACTGTCCGAGCGTGAAGCCGGATCCGACGCCGCTTCGATGCGTACCCGCGCAAAGGCTGACGGCGACGACTGGATCCTCAACGGCTCCAAGTGCTGGATCACCAACGGCGGCAAGTCCACCTGGTACACCGTCATGGCTGTCACCGATCCTGACAAGGGCGCCAACGGCATCTCCTCCTTCATGGTCCACAAGGACGACGAGGGCTTTGTCGTCGGACCGAAGGAAAAGAAGCTCGGCATCAAGGGCTCCCCCACCGCCGAGCTGTACTTCGAGAACTGCCGCATCCCCGGCGACCGCATCATCGGCGAACCGGGCACCGGCTTCAAGACGGCACTCGAGACCCTCGACCACACGCGTCCCACCATCGGTGCTCAGGCTGTCGGCCTGGCCCAGGGCGCACTCGACGCGGCGCTGGCGTACACCAAGGATCGCAAGCAGTTCGGCAAGTCCATCAGCGACTTCCAGGCTGTTCAGTTCATGCTCGCGGACATGGCGATGAAGGTCGAAGCCGCACGTCTGATGGTCTACACCTCCGCAGCACGCGCCGAGCGCGGCGAGAAGAACCTCGGTTTCATCTCCGCTGCGGCGAAGTGCTTCGCTTCGGACGTTGCCATGGAGGTCACCACCGACGCAGTGCAGCTGTTCGGTGGCGCCGGTTACACCACCGACTTCCCGGTCGAGCGCATGATGCGCGACGCCAAGATCACGCAGATCTACGAAGGCACAAACCAGATTCAGCGCGTCGTGATGTCGCGTGCGCTGTTGAAGTAAGGCACTTCGCGCCCCTGTGCGCCTTTCTGGTAGTTCTGACTACCGGAACGGCGCACAGGGGCTTGCCCCCAATTTTTGAGGAGAATCGTGGAACTCGTAGGCGTAATCGGCGGCGGCACCATGGGTGCCGGCATTGCCGAAGTTTGTGCAAAAGCCGGTAGCTCGGTACTGGTGCTCGAAACCAAAGAAGAATTTGCCGCCGCTGCTCGCGAACGGATCGCCAAGTCGATCAACCGCGGCGTCGCCAAGGGCAAGATCACCCAGGAAGAAGCCGACGCCGCGATCGCACGCGTCCGCGTCACCTTGGACATGGAAGAGTTCGCCGATCGCGATCTGGTGATCGAAGCTGCTCCCGAGATCGAAGCTCTCAAGTACGAGATCTTCGGCAAGCTCGACAAGATCGTCAAGCCTGCAGGCATTCTGGCGACCAACACGTCGTCGATCCCCGTCATCAAGATCGCCAAGGCCACCTCGCGCCCCGGCCAGGTTGTCGGCGTTCACTTCTTCAACCCCGTGCCGGTCATGCCGCTCGTGGAGATCGTGGTCAGCCTGACGACGTCCGAAGAGACCGTTCTCGCCGTCACCGACTACGCCAAGAACACCTTGCGCAAGAAGACGGTTCGCGCGGGCGACCGTTCGGGCTTCATCGTCAACGCTCTGCTCATCCCGTACCTGTGCCAGGCTGTCCGGATGCTCGAATCCGGCTACGCCACAGCAGAAGACATCGACGAGGCCATGAAGGGCGGCTGCGGCTACCCGATGGGCCCGCTGACGCTGCTCGACACCGTCGGTCTCGACATCGCTCTCGCAGCAGCAGAGTCGCTGTACGCGGAATTCGCAGAACCGCACTACGCTCCGCCGGCACTGCTTCGCCGCATGGTCGACGCCGGTCGTCTCGGCAAGAAGACCGGTCGCGGCTTCTACGAATACGCCTGAGTCCGACCGCTTCACCCTTCCGGCCCCTCACCTGTTGCAGGTGAGGGGCCGGAGCTGTTTTTGGGACAGATCTTGTCGAATCCATTGACAAATTCGCGTGGCGCAGCAAAAGTCATCATGTGACAACACCCGTTGTCACATGATGCGCAGGCGGAGGGGTCACCCAGATGAGCAGCGATGCGGACACAGGTACTCGTCGGCCGAAGCCCCGGGAACTGCCAGCGCCCCGGGCCCTGCGAGCAGATCCGATCGGCCCCGGTTCCCTGACGTGGACACACTTCGGCGACGTTCGCGGTCTGCTGTATCTCGGACGCGCAGGCACGCTGCAGAACATGCATCCCGCGGTAAGTGGAGCGCTGCAGGATCATTCGAATTTTTTCGACAACCCGCTCGACCGCCTGTTCCGCTCACTGCCGCCCATCTACGGCGTCGTGTACGACCGGACCGAAGAGGGCACAGGCACGCTCGTTCGCAACTTCCACACCGATCTCAAAGGAATCGACGAAACCGGCGGGCGTTACCACGCCCTCGCTCCTGACACTTTCTGGTGGACACACGTCACGTTCTTCGAGGTGATACTCGATTTCAACGAGCGATTCGCGTACAAGAAGTTCACGGCGGAGCAGAAGGACCAGCTTGTCCGTGAGGCCGTAACCTGGTGGCGCTGTTACGGACTCACCGACCGACCGGCTTTCGACGACTACGCCAGCTTCCGCACGTACTGGGAAGACATGCTCGACAACCAGTTGATCAACACTCACACCACGAAGTGGTCGACGCGCATCGCCGAGCACGACATCGCACCGGCGCCGAAGGTTCCGACGTGGCTGTGGCGTCTTAGCTCTCGCCCCACGATGGCCGTGGCGAACTGGATCGGCAAGGCACTGATGCCGGAGAAGGCGCGCAAGACCCTTGAATGGGAATGGACGCCGCGCGACGAACGGATGTACTTCTGGTTCGCCCGCTTCCTGACATTGACGGATCGGTTCTGGCATCTGCTGCCGTTACGACTGCGGTATGCACCGCGCGCCTACTCGGGCATCCGCGCGCAGGGTCTGTGAGCACTCGTCGGTAGGCTGGAGTGCGTGCCAGCCCAACTCCCCTCCGACGCGATCAGTGTCCGCGTGGACAGCTGGACGTGGGCGGTTCGGCTGTTCAAAACACGCTCGCAGGCGGCGACCGCCTGCCGATCGGGACACGTTCGGGTCAACGGAACGTCGGCAAAGGCGGCTCAGCAGGTGAAAGCCGGCGACGAGGTGCGGGTGCGTGTATCCGGCATCGAGCGCATCGTCGTCGTGGTCAAGCCGATCACGAAGCGAGTCAGCGCCGTGCTGGCCGCCGATTGCCTGCAGGACAATTCGCCGCCCCCACCACCGCCCGAACTGATCGCGTCCATTCCGCGACGTGATCGTGGCGCCGGCAGACCGACCAAACGCGAGCGACGCGACCTCGAGAAGCTGCGCGGCCTCGAGCCGTAATCACTACCTCGAAACAGGCTGACGCAGAACCGTCTTCAGTTTCTCGGGCGGTGTACGGCGAGCGTCGCTGAGATAGATCTCGTGATGATCGCCGTTGAAGCTCAGGCCGTTCGACGGGATGAACGTGTTGTGCAGCCGGTCCAGGGTAGGAGCTTCGTCGTCGTACGAGCCGACGTGAAGAATCTGGACGGACAGACCTTCCTCCAACTCGAGAAACCTGACCTTGTCGAGAGCGGGAATCTCCTTCTTGGCCCGCACTGCCTTGGCCCGGACTGCGTCAATCGACGCAGACAGTTCGGTCTCCGTGATCCACTCCGGTTGCGAGATCATCATCGTCCAATCCCACGACGACTTGTCCCGCGTCACGAACACCTCGGGATCATCTGCCCGCCACAACCCTTCCAGCGGGCCCACGACGAAGTCGCGATCCAGTTCCTTCTTGCTCGCGAATTTGGTCGCGTAGGACACCGAATACAGCGCTTCGAGCGCCTCGGAGTACTCGGTGGCAGTGTTGGGATCACCGTGACCGTCGACGGCGAAGTAGCCGAAGCGCGGGACGGTCACGAGGGCAAAATCGCGGCGCCCGGGGGAATAGAGATCCTTGTATGCCTTCTTGACGTCGTACTTCTCCATGCGCCACCCACCTGATCACTGGCCGAGTTTCAACGTTCGGAAACCTATCCGAGAACACCGACATTCCGATAGCGGACCACCGTCCCCTTGTTAATAGACCAGTGGACCTTTACTCTGGACGGGGTGACTACACCCCAGGCGACCGACGTCGCTCGAGTTCCGCGCCGCAGACCGTTGCGGATCGTTGCCATATCCGCGATTGTCGCGTCGATCTTGGCTCTGTTGTTCGCGTACCCGTGGTGGAGCTTGTTCATCCGGCCGGACTGGCCGACAGCGGTGGCAGTTTTCGGCACCGTTCTATTTGCCGCCCTCCTGATCACCCTGCCTGCCACCATGATGCTCAGCCACGGACACACTGACCGCGATCCAGTTCGCCTGGTCGGCGACGCCCTCCTCGGAATCATCTGGGTCGTGTTCGTGTGGACCCTGCTCGGTGAAGTCCTGAGGCTCGGACTGCTCGTCGGCGGCGTGGATGACCCGCTTCGATCGAGAATCGTCGCCGTTGCGGCACTGATCACCTCGGCCGTTCTGCTGATCTGGGGCTATCGGGAAGCCATGAGACTGCCACGGATCAAGCAGGTCGACGTCACCATCCCCCGCCTTGGTGCGGGGATGGACAAACTTCGGGTAGTCGCGATCACCGACACTCACTTCGGGCCGATCAATCGCGAGAAGTGGTCCGAGCGCGTGATCGCGGCAGTCAACGATCTCGACGCCGACATCGTGGCCCACGTCGGTGACATTGCCGACGGAACAGTGGAGCAGCGCCTCGGCCAAGCCACCCCACTCGCGTCGGTGGAAGCCAGACTCGCTCGTGTCTACGTCACCGGGAATCACGAGTACTTCCACGAGGCTCAGGAGTGGCTCGACTACATGACCTCGATCGGCTGGGATGCCCTGCACAACCGGCACCTCGTCGTCACCAAGGGCGGCGACAACCTGGTCATCGCCGGAGTCGACGACGCCACCGCTCTGGGATCGAAGCTCGACGGTCACGGCGCGAACTTCGATATGGCCCTTGCCGGCACCGACCCCGATTTGCCGATCCTGATGCTCGCCCATCAACCGAAGCAGGTAACTCAGTCCGCTTCCGCGGGAGTGGATCTGCAGCTCGCCGGTCATACCCACGGCGGACAGATCTGGCCGTTCAACCTTCTGGTCAAACTCGATCAACCGTCGGTGCACGGGCTCACCCGTCACGGCGACCGCACGCAGTTGTACACAAGCCGCGGAACCGGGTTCTGGGGTCCACCATTCCGCGTGTTCGCACCGAGCGAGATCACCGTCCTGACGCTGCACAGCGCCTGAACGGGCTCAGCTCGTTCGGGTTGCCGCTCGCGCCGACAGCCCGACGAGCTGATTGATCAGACCTTCACGTAGGCCGGTTGCGAACATGTCGGCAGCAGGGGGCGCCTGCATCTCGTTCAGTACGACGACCATGGATTCGGCAGGCTCGGCAGTCGGCCACAAGCCTGCAACAATCACCAGGGTTACCTTGGCGAATTGAGCCGCGTCGCCCTCCGAGAGGTGAGGCAATTGCGAATGAATCAGCGACGCAAACCTTCCCGAGTTGACCGTTGCCCGCTTCTTGAAGTCACGGGCGAAGTCGACGGAGATGTTTCTTTCGAGGACACCTGCCATGACGCTCATCAACTCACACAGTAAACGCTGTGCGACAAGCGATTCCGCAACCGTCGATGCCACATGGATTTCAGTGGCGAACGGCGAGTCGTCACCGGTCGGGGTCAACGACTCGGACAACCCGTCCAACCACGCAACCCAGTTCTCGTCGAGCACTTCGAGAAAGATGGCTTCGCGACTGTCGAAGTAGCGAAGCACGTTCGACTTCGCCAGTCCGACGCTCTCACTGAGCTCACGCAGGCTGATGTCGGCGACGGGCCTGGACCCGAGCATCGCGCGGGCCGCATCGAGAATCGCGCACCGACGCGCTTCGATCTGCTCAGGCCTGCGCGCGCGCTGAAATCCGTGGGTCGCCACCATCACGCAAGATTATCAGACCATCGTTCTATTGTTTGCTGTACTGCGGGTCAATTGTCCGAAGGTGCATGCTGCGCCACGACTCCCCTCGACGCCAGTTCGCGACGCAGCGAATCGGTATCGACGGACGCGAGATCGACTCGGTGCGTGCGGGTGGCCAAGGCTCGGACTTCCTCGGACAGGTCCGCCACCTGCTTACGCGTCGCGGCCTGGGATGCCTCGTCCTGTTCCGCCACGCGATCGACCAACCAGGAAGCGAGTGTGGCAGTCACGATGCCCAGCAACGCAATTCCGCCGATCATCAATGCTCCGGCGATCATGCGCCCGGTCGTGGTAACGGGCGCCATGTCTCCGTAACCGACGGTCGTGACCGTCTCCATCGCCCACCACAATGCCGTTCCGTACGACGTGATGGCAGCGCCCTGCGCGTGACGCTCGGCATCGAGCATGGCCAGCGCCGCGACACCGATCAGCAAGGCCGTAGCACCAGTGGCGTAAATAACCACCCGTCCACGCAAGCTTTGCCCGCTCGAGCGGTGAACTATCGCAAGCAGTGTGACCAACCGAAGTAGGCGCAGCGGACGCAGCATGGGCAACACCACCATCGCCAAGTCCAAGAGATGCCTGACGAACCAGCGACCGCGGGCAGGTGCCAACCACAGGCGAACTGCGTAGTCGACGGCAAAAACGACCCACGCAGCCCACATCGTCCATTCGGTCAGACGATGTGGAAGGCCCGTCGGTTGCGCCAGCACTTGGTACGCGTACGCCACCAAGAACAGGCAGGCCGCAGCGGTCAACGGGATGTCGATGGCTAGCTGCCATTTCTCCAACGTCCACGCAGCGCGGCGGTGCGCCGACTTCGTCGATTCGTTCATCCGAGAAGTCTGACACCACCGCTACCTAGTGCCCGGCAGAACCGACTCAGATCCGAGTGTGCGTCAAGATGTTGAGCGCCGTGGGAACTGCCTCGATCGTGATGGGCAACGGCCCCACCCGATCGCCGTCCGCGTAGGCGATGATGCCCTCGGAGACCAACCGCACCTTCTTCGACCGATACGTCTGCACCGCATCCAAGGAGACGTGAGTTCCCTTGTACACCCGCGGAAACAGGCGCACCAGACGCAACCTCGAACCGTGCCCGACGACGGTCAGATCCAGCAACCCATCAGACTTCGACGCGCCCGGAGTGATGAGCATGCCGCCACCGTACGAGCGGCCGTTGCCGACAGCCACGAGCGTCGCGTCCACCGTGATGACCTCGTCGTCGAGTTCGATCCGGTACGGCAGCGGCTTCATCTTCGCCAACTCGGCGAGCATCGCCAAGTTGTAGCGCATCGGTCCCTTGGGCCACGACATCCGATTGGCCCGTTCACTGACCAGCGAATCGAATCCGCTCGCGATGATCGTTCCCGACCAGACGACGGAACCGTCGGCCAGCGTGATCTTCGCCAGGTCGGACTGCTGCACGACGCCGTCGGCGATCACATCGGCGGCTGCCTCGGGATCGCCTGTGGGAATGCCGAACTCACGGGCGTGATCGTTACCGGTGCCCGCCGGGATGAGCCCGATAGGAGTATCGGTCAACGCGGCAGCCTGCAATCCGATGCTGATGGCACCGTCACCGCCGACCACCACCAGCGCGTCGGTACCCTCCTCGATCGCACGACGGGCCAATTTCTTGGCGTCGTCGGCGTCGGTTCCGATGATCTCGGTGACGGCAACTCCCCGAGCGCGCAGTCGCGCAACACCTTTGCGTCCTGCCGCAGGCGCGTGACCATGTCCCGCCATCGGATTGATCAGGACGGTAACCTTCTCGATCTGACTGCGGGTTTCGGTCACGGAATCAGCTTTCCAGGATTGAGGATGCCGGCAGGGTCCACTGCATTCTTCACTGCGCGAAGGATGTTCGCGCCCAGTTCACCGATCTCGTCCTTCATCCATGGGCGGTGATCGGCGCCCACAGCGTGGTGATGGGTGATCGTGCCACCGGCGGCGATGATCGCATCGCCAGCGGCAGTTTTCGCCTTGTGCCACTGAGCGATCGGATCCTCGGTCTGCGCGCTGACTACGGTGAAGTACAGCGAAGCACCGGTCTTGTAGGTGTGCGAAATGTGGCACATCACGAGCGGCTGAGTCCCCTGCTCGACGAGAGCCTTGGTCAGCGCCTCGGTGACCGAGGAGCGCAGGTTCGCGAGGTTACCCCAGGTGGTTGCCGTCTCGAGGGTTTCGCACAAAGCGCCGACGTCGAGCAAGGCGTCACGCAGATACGGCGCATCGAATCGCCCGTGTTCCCAGCTGTTTCCGGGCTCCTCACCGAGCGACGTGCCGCCGTGAGCGGTGAGAATTGCTCGGGCCTCCGCCATCCGTTCAGCGGTGTGCGAAGCGGTGCCCTCGTAGGTAGTGATGCCGAGGCAACCACCGGTGAAGGCGTTCTCGCCGATCTTGTCGGTGGTCGCCAGATTCACGCCACTCTCGGCCTCGTCGGACAACCGCAATACTGTCGGAGCCGATCCTTCCTGGACCAGCTCACGCAATGCTGCTGCGCCGGTGGCGAAGTCGGGGAAGCTCCACCCTTCGCGCACGGTGGTCTCGGGCAGACGGTGAACCCGCACACGCACGTGCGTGATGACGCCGAAAGTGCCTTCGGAGCCGACAAAGAGCTCACCCAGATCGGGGCCTGCAGCGGATGCCGGCGCACGCCCGGTCTCGATCACACCACTCGGAGTGACAACAGTGAGGCCCTGGACCATGTCCTCGAAGCGTCCGTATCCAGCCGACGCCTGCCCCGAAGACCGGGTTGCCGCAAACCCGCCCAGAGTGGCGAACAGGAAGCTCTGCGGGAAATGCCCGACCGAGAAACCGTGCTCACGCAGAAGCTCCTCGGCCCGTGGGCCGGTAGTTCCGCCGCCGAACGTCGCGATGCCCGATTCCTCGTCCAACCCGACGAGCTGATCGAACCTGCGCAGATCGAGAGATAGAACTGCGTCGAACCCGTCACGAATGGGATCGAGCCCGCCGACGACGCTGGTGCCGCCGCCGAATGGGACCACTGCGATCCGGTTGGCAGAGCAGTATCGGAGAATCTGCTCGACCTCTGCGTCTGTCCCTGGGGTGACGACTGCGTCCGGTGCGTCCTGTGGCTCGACGCTACGACGGCGAAGCAGATCCGGGGTGCTCTTGCCACCGGCCCGAAGGATTCGATCGGAATCCTTGGTACTGACGTACTCGGCCCCGACCAGCCCAGCCAGCGCTTCGACATGCGACTGGGCCATAGCGGACGGAGCCACCTGGACGTCTTCGATGGCGAGACGCGATCGAGTCGGTGCGGAGACACCGAGAAATCCGGTCAACAATGATGTGACTGCGTCCGACAGTTCACGCTTCTTGGCCGGATCGCCCCAGGCGTCCCACTGCATCGGCGGTTGCAAGGCAGACTTTTCGGTGCTCATAGACACTAGTGTTACATATTTGTGTGATGTGTAAACATCCCGGTGGATCAATCCATCCATCAACCCATCGTCTTGGAACCGTCGATGGCTTCGCGAAGCATGTCCGCGTGGCCCGCATGCTGGGCCGTCTCGGCGATGATGTGCAGCAATGCGCGCCGCGCTGACCAGCGAGCTCCCGCTTCGAACCACGGCGCCGACGGCAGTGGATGCGAGATGTCGAGGCTGTCCAGCGAGGCCACCAACTCGTCGGTCCTGGCCGCGATCCCCTCGTACTCGGAAACGATGCCTGCCAAGGTTTCACCCTCGACCATCGCGAATTCGTTCGCCCGTTCCTGTTGCATCTCTTCCGACCACTGGGTCGGGTCGAAGTCCCCACCAAGTCCGGCCGGCCCTTCCAGAATGAAGTCGACCCATCCCTTTTCCGCCTGACCCACATGCTTGATCAATCCGCCGAGGCACAGTTCGCTCACGGTCGGCCTCGAAGCAGCCTGCTCGTCGGTGAGGTCCTTGACAGTGAAAAGAAGGAATTCACGATGCCGACGCAGGCTCTCGAGGAGATCCGCGCGCTCGCCGGTGACGGTGGTGATCGGTGCGTTCATGATGTTTTCCTTCGCTCGTGGGTTCGTGCCCTGTGAGAACTACGTTAGAAGTTATTGCGGACAGAAACGGTCCTCATTAGAAAACGATCAAGAAAAAACTCCCGGCACCCACCGATGAAGGTGAGTGCCGGGAGTTCGAGCGAGCTAGACGAGATCAGACTGTGCGAGCCAAACGATCGGCCAGCAGGCGCGTGAAGTGCGCCGGATCGCTCAGTTCACCGCCCTCGGCAAGCAACGCCATGCCGTAGAGCAACTGAGCCGTCTCCGTCAGGTTCTCTGCATTGTCATTGGCGGCCTGCGCCTCCCGCAGACCCGAGACAAGCGGATGCTCCGGGTTGAGCTCGAGAATGCGCTTGCTGTGTGGAACAGGCTGACCCGAAGCCTTGTACATCTTCTCGAGCGTCGGAGACATGCTGAACGCGTCGCCGACGATGCAGGCAGCCGACGTGGTCAGGCGCGTCGAGAGACGCGTTTCCTTGATGTCGTCGGACAGGGTTTCGGTCAGCCACGTCAGTAGCGCGCCGAATTCCTTTTCCTTCTCTTCGCGCTCGGCCTCGGCCGCCTTCTTCTCGTCCTCGGTGTCGAGGTCGACCTCGCCCTTGGCGATCGACTGGAAGGTCTTGCCGTCGAAGTCCGAGACTGCGTCGACCCACATCTCGTCCACGGGATCGGTAAGTACCAGAACCTCGAGGCCCTTGGCCTTGAAAGCCTCCATGTGCGGCGAGCCTTCGATGAGGTGACGAGATTCGCCGGTCATGAAGTAGATCTGTTCCTGACCGTCCTTCATGCGCTCCACGTACTCGGCGAGAGTGGTCACGCCCTCTTCGCTGTTGGTCGAGGCGAAGGACGAGATGTCGAGCAGCGTCTTGCGGTTGTCGGCATCGGCCATCAGGCCTTCCTTGAGCGCGCGTCCGAACTCGGTCCAGAAGGTCGAGTACTTCTCCGGCTCGTTCGCCTTCATGTCCTTGATGGTCGAGAGGACCTTCTTGGTCAGACGACGACGGATGGCAGCGATCTGCCGGTCCTGCTGCAGAATTTCACGAGAGACGTTGAGCGAGAGGTCTTGTGCGTCGACCACGCCCTTGACGAAGCGCAGGTAATCGGGCACCAACTCTTCGCAGTCGTCCATGATGAAGACGCGCTTGACGTAGAGGTGGATGCCGGCCTTGCGCTCACGCATGAAGAGATCGAACGGCGCCGTCGACGGAATGAACAGCAGCGCTTGGTATTCGAAAGTACCTTCGGCCTTCATCGGGATGACCTCGAGAGGCTCGTCCCAGGCGTGGCTGACGTGCTTGTAGAACTCCTTGTACTCGTCCTCGGACACCTCGTCCTTGGCGCGAGTCCACAGAGCCTTCATCGAGTTGATCGTCTCGGTCTCGATGGTGACCTCGGGCTCCTCGCCCTCGGCCGGCGTCGACGTACGAGCGACATCCATGCGGATAGGCCACGCGATGAAGTCGGAGTACTTCTTGACCAGTTCCTTGATCTTCCATTCCGACGTGTAGTCGTGCAGGCCGTTCTCGGAATCCTCGGGCATCAGGTGCAGGGTCACGGAGCTACCCTGAGGCGCCTCGTTCACATGCTCGAGCGTGTACGTGCCTTCGCCGGTCGATTCCCAGCGCGTCGCGTGATCTTCACCGGCGCGGCGGGTCAGCAGCGTGACCTTGTCCGCGACCATGAACGTGGAGTAGAAGCCGATGCCGAACTGACCGATCAGTTCTTCGGATGCCGCTGCATCCTTGGCTTCCTTGAGCTTGCGACGGACCTCGGCGGTGCCGGACTTGGCGAGCGTGCCGATCAGGTCGACGACCTCGTCACGCGACATGCCGATGCCGTTGTCGCGGATGGTCAGGGTGCGTGCTGCCTTGTCGATGTCGATCTCGATATGCAGATCGGAGACGTCGACGTTGAGGTCTTTGTCCTGGTAAGACTCGAGGCGGAGCTTGTCCAGCGCGTCCGAAGCGTTGGAGATCAACTCACGAAGGAAGCTGTCCTTGTTCGTATAGATTGAATGAACCATCAGATCCAGCAGCTGACGTGTTTCTGCTTGGAACTCGAGCTGCTCGGTATGCGCGGTCACTTCGATCCCTTTCTCTTCTCGGACTGATCACAGGAATTTTACTTGACCGCGAATACCGCGGGTCGGCCCCCGCACAGACAAGGGAGGCCACGCGACCTGCGCGTGACCTCCCGTTATCTTCACCACCGATCTACTCGGTGACGTTCACCATCGAATAGTTCGAGACGCCGGCGGCCAGCACCCTGAGGTGATCGTCAGATGCGCCCAAAGTGTGTTCGATGGCCACCAGCCGTGAGACGTAGTGCCCGACCGGATACTCGGCTGTCATACCGATACCACCGTGCATCTGAATTGCTTCCTGACCGATCTGATGCGCGGCGCGACCGACAGACAGCTTCGCTCGCGACGCGATGGTCGGATCGATCACTCCGTCGGCGATGGCCATGGTGGCGTACAGACTCATGCTGCTCGCCAGTTCGAGCGCCACGTACATGTCGGCCGCACGATGAGTCAGCGTCTGGAACTTCGCGAGCGGAACACCGAACTGCTTGCGCTGCTTCAGGTATTCCGTCGTCAGTCGCAGAGCTTCGGTCATGATCCCGATCGCCTCGGCGCACAGAGCTGCCTGCGCCCGAACCTCTGCTTCGACGATCGCCTCCGTGACATCGCCGCCCTCACCAAGCTGTTCGGCCGCGGCATCGGTGAACGTGAACTGCGCACCGCGACGGCCGTCGTGAGTTGCGTATTTGCTCCATGAGACACCCGCGCTTTCCGCATCTACCAGAAAGAGCCCGGTGCCCCCGTCTGGAAGTGCGGCGCTGACGATCACGACGTGCGCGCTGTCGCCCTGCAGGACCGGGTTCTTGACGCCGGTGATAGTCCACCCCGATCCCGATCCCGACTGCGACGCCGTGGTCGTGACGGTGGCGACCGGCCAGCGCGTGCCGGGTTCCGTATGCGCGAAGGCCGACAGAGTGGTCCCGTCGCTGAGCGCCGGCAGGAGCCGCGCCCGCTGATCTGCCGAACCGACAGCCGCGATCAAACCGCCGGGGATCAGAACACCACCCAAGTACGGCTCGGGTGCAAGCGCACGGCCCAGTTCGGTCATCACGACCATGGTCTCGACCGGTCCAGCGCCCATTCCGCCGTCAGCCTCCGCGAACGGCAGGCCGAGCAGCCCGAGCTCCGCGAACTGCTTCCACACCGCGGCATTCCATCCCTCGTCAGTAGCCGAGGTGGCGTTGCGCTTCTCCGCGTCGTAGCTGCGGTTGAGCAATTCACGCGTCGTGTCGCGAAGCATCGTCTGCTCGTCGTCGAGTTCGAAATTCATGTCAGATGCTCACAATCCGAGGATCGAGGAGGCAATGATGGAGCGCTGCACCTCACTTGATCCGCTGTAGATGGAAACCTTCCGGTAGTTCAGGTAGCGCGGCGCCGCCTGCTGCGCCCACTCCGGCGAGTCGATCTCGGCCGTGTTCACCGGCAACGAGTCCGGACCCGCAACATCCATCAGCAATTCCGTTGCCGCCTGCTGCAATTCGGAGCCACGGAGCTTGAGCAGCGACGATGCCGGATTCGGCTTTCCGTCTGCCGAACTCGCCACAACTCGCAGTTGAGTCAGATCCAGTGCAAGCAGTTCGTTTTCCAACTCAGCCAACCGAGCCGCGAACAACGGATCCTCGAGGAGTGTGCCTTTTCCGACGCGGACCTCCCGCGCCTTCTCTTTTGCCGTGGCGACAAGGGTTTTGGAGAACCCGACCCGTGTGACCCCCGTGCGTTCGTTGCCGAGCAGGAACTTGGCGTAGTCCCAGCCCATGTTCTCCTCGCCGACAAGATTCTCCGCAGGGACGCGGACGTTGTCGAAGAACACCTCGTTGACCTCGACGCTGCCGTCGATCAGTTTGATGGGGCGAACCGTGATGCCGGGAGTTGCCAGATCGATGAGCAAGAACGAAATTCCTGCCTGCCGCTTCTGGGCACTGGCATCTGTGCGAACCAGACAGAAGATCCACTCGGCGTGCTGAGCGAGAGTAGTCCACGTCTTCTGACCGTTGACAATGTAATCCGCGCCGTCACGGACAGCGGCCGTCTTGAGTGAAGCGAGATCCGAACCGGCTTCTGGTTCCGAAAAACCCTGGCACCACCAGATATCGGCGTTGGCCGTAGCGGGGAGAAATTTCTCCTTCTGCTCCTGCGAACCGAAGGCAGCGATAACGGGCCCAACCATGCTCACGTTGAACGGCAATGGGTTGGGTACCGACGCCAACTGCATTTCCTCGGAATAGATGTGGCGCTGAACCGGAGTCCAGTCCTTGCCACCCCATTCGACCGGCCAGTGTGGAACCGCCAACCCGTGTGCGTTCAGAATCTGTTGACCCGCAACGATGTCCTCACGAGTCAGCTTTCCGAATCCGGCTGCACGTGCTCGAAGTTCGGGCGAGAATTCGGTGGTGAAGAACTTTCGCATCTCCTCGCGGAACGCAACTTCCTCAGTGGTCAGTTCGAGATTCATGTGGAGTCTGCTTTCTTCTTGCAGGATTTCAGAACAAGATTCGTGCGACGGTCTGCGCAACGACGGCAGGTTTGCCCACGCCTTCGATCTCGACGGTGTTGGTGATCTGACTCTGTAGTGAACCGTTCGGCAATTCTTCGATTGCGGAGAGCACTGCGGTATTTCGAACCTTGGCCCCGACTGGCACCGGACTCGGGAATCGAACCTTGTCGGACCCGTAGTTGATGACCATTTTCGCGCCGTCGATGCGATACACGGACTTCGACAGAAGCGGCAGGAGTGAGAGCGTCAGATACCCGTGCGCAATTGGTCCACCGAAAGGTGATTCGCGCCTGGCTCTTTCGTCGTCGACATGAATCCACTGATGGTCACCGGTCGCGTCGGCAAATTGATGGACCATCTCGCGGGTGACCTCGACCCACTCGCTCGAGCCCAGCGTTTCACCGACCGCCCCCAGGAGATCGGACTTGTTCTCGAACACCCGTGTCATCTGATCCTCCACGTCCCCGAACACTGTTAGGTTAATTGGATAATAAACTCACAGTGTAAGGTTGTCCAGTACTTTCAGACGAAAGGGTTCTGGCCGATGGCGCGACCGCGGGTTCCACTACTGAGTAAGCCGATCATCAGGGACACCGCCCTGAAACTGGTGGACGAGCACGGTTTGACCGACTTCTCGATGCGCAAACTCGCCACTGTTCTCGGCGTACAGGCACCGTCGCTGTACAGCCATTACGCCAACAAGGACGAGTTACTCGACGACGTCGCGAACGTCATCATGGAGTCCGTCGACGTGAGCGGCTTCGACTCCGACGATTGGCGCGGCGCGCTGCGTACGTGGGCGCGGTCCTACCACGCTGCCCTGGGCAAGCATCCCAACATCGTTCCCTATCTGGCCTACGGTCCGAGCGTCAGGCCCATCGCCCTCGATCGCGCGAACGCCATCCACGGCGGCCTGGTGCGCGCCGGATGGCCGCAGCGCACGGCAACGCTGATCGGCGCTTCCGTCAAGTACGTGGTCATGGGTGCTGCGACGGCGACGTTCTCCGGCGGATTCGTGGACGATCCTGCGATCTACGCCGAGCGCTACCCGCACCTCACGCGAGCACATCTGTTGCGTGAGCGTGCTGCGGAAATCGACGGTGCCAGTTTCGAACTCGCGCTGGAATCCCTACTGGACGGGCTGGACGTCAAATATGCACTGCTGCAGCGCACTTCAGAGTAATCCCCTGAAAACTGTAGGTCGCTACTTTCGGTCGAGCACGCCGAGCATCGCAACGAAGGCCGCCTGACGATCCCCGAGAGCGGCAAAGAATTCCCGATCCGATGCTTCCACCGCACGGTTTGCCTTGCCGGCCAGGGCCGCACCCGCCTGGGTCACCACCACCGAGCGTGCCCGAGCATCGGTCGGATGTGGACGGCGTTCCACAAACCCCTTGGATTCGAGGGTCCGTACCACCTGCGATGTCATCATCGGGTCGGTGCGCGCGTACTCGGCAAGACCGCGTTGAGTTATCGGCGTCTCTGCATCCAGCCAGGTCAGTGCTGCGAGCAGAACGAACTGCACGTGGGTCAGGTCGAAAGGTCGCAGCGCCGCGCGAATCGAGGCTTGCCAAGCATTGGTGACACGCCACAACATCAGACCGGGACTCTCGTCCGCGTCCTCGAAGTCGGTTTCCAGTTTCTTCGCCACAGCGCCAGTGTGTCAGCTCGTCGTCGAACGCAGAACCTCGACGTCGTTGTCATCCAACGGAATCAAGCCACGCCGGAGTTGATACCCCCAATTCGGTGCCGAGGTCAGCGCCAATCGACTCCGCACATCGCCGAGTGGAACGGGCGTGAACTGCTCGTATCGCACTCGACGCCGAAACGGCTTGAAGCACCCCTCGTCCGCCTGCCAGATCTCACCCTCTTCGATCACACCGAGAGCTGTGAACTCGCGCAACGGATCTCGATCACCAATGGACTCGACCGGCGAATAGTAGACCAGCACGTCACCTGCTTTCATCCGTGCCAATCCGGCTCTCTTTCCGTGCCCGATCTGTGCGATACCGAAATCCACTGCGCGACGCACATGTTCGGCGGACACAACTCCCAACCATGCGTTCATCGCCGACCACCTGGCGAACCGCTCACAATCTCAATCATGGATTTAGTATGCGCGCTTATTATCTTTCACGCAACAGATCCACTCTTGAACGTGTTCAACTGCAGGGCGTACGCTGCACTTGAACATGTTCAAAGAAGGAGTGTCGATGAGTAGTCGCGGGATCGAGACCAGGGAAAAGCTGGTGGAAACAGCATTGCGGCTCTTCCGCGACGAGGGCTTCGCAGCGACGACCATGCGCAAGATCGCAAATGAGGCAGAGGTCTCGCTCGGGAATGCCTACTACTACTTCGCCAGTAAAGACGAACTGGTTCACGAGCTGTATCTCGTCATCCAACGCGATCACCGCGCGCGGGCGCTTCCACTCCTTCGCGAAGGTGGGTCACTGACAGAAAATCTCAGGATTGTCCTGCACACCGGGCTCGATGTCATGGGCCCCTATCACGGCTTCGGCAGCACGTTTCTGCACGTTGCCCTGCCCACCACATCACAGTCCAGCCCGTTCTCGGCCGAGTCGACCGATGCGAGATCGATGGCCGTCGATCTGATGCGTGAAGCACTGGCGGCGTCGAAGCAGCGGACGCCGTCGTCATTGGAGACCCAGCTCCCCACGCTCTTGTGGCTCAGCTATCTGGGCGTGACGCTGCACTGGGTTACCGACTCGTCTCCGGGGCAAGCGCGCACCCGTTCCCTGGTCGACGGCCTGGTACCGATCATCGCGAAAGCGCTCACCCTCGCCCGGCTGCCAGTGGCACGAGGTCTGGTCGGCGATGTCGCCGCCCTGATGACAAAAGTCGTTTCTGCAGAGGGGAACACAAAACCATGAAGACCGTTGTTGTCTGTGGTGCGTCGGGTTACGTGGGCCAACACCTTCTTCGAACGCTCGAATCCAACGGGGTCGACGTTCGGACGATCGGCCGGGGAGGAACGAGCGATGCCACGTGGTCCGACGAGCACGGCGTCGCCGATGTACTCAGCGGCACGGATCTGCTCGTCAACCTCGCCGGCCGCTCCGTGAGCTGCCGCTACAACAAGCGCAATGCCGACGACATCTTCTCCTCCCGAGTGGAAACGACTGCACTGTTGGGTCGTGCGCTGACCCGCACGCCGCAGCCACCCTCACTCTGGGCGAATGCCAGTACCGGCACGATCTACCGAGACGCACGAGATCGACCGATGGACGAGAAGAACGGAGAGCTGGGTAAGGGATTCTCCGTAGCGGTCGCGCGAGCGTGGGAACACGAATTGTTCTCGGCACCAACACCCGTTCGCAAAGTGGCACTTCGGATGTCGATCGTCCTCGGCGCGGGCGGCGGGGCGATCAACCCGTTCGTCAACCTCTCCCGAATGGGCTTCGGCGGCAGGATGGGCGACGGACGACAAATGTTCAGCTGGATTCACATTGCCGATGTCGTTCGCTCGATCATCCACATCTACGAGCATCCGGAGATCTCAGGCCCGGTCAACATCGCATCCCCGTACCCGGTGACCAATGACGAGATGATGCGACAGGTGCGCGCAGCGTTGGGTCGACGGTACGGTTTGCCCACACCCGGCTGGATGCTGGAGTTCGGAGCTCGGGTCATCCGCACCGAGGCCGAGTTGGTGCTCAAGAGCCGCTGGGTAGCGCCAGGAGTGCTCGCGGACAACAACTTCCGCTATCAGTTTCCGACACTGGAGTCGGCGCTGGACCAGATCGCTCAGGAGACCCCGCGAGGGCTGCTTCCGGTTTCACTCGGCTGAAGTTCGGCTGCGATCGCCACCGCTCGCACGATATCCTGCTCGAGCAGATAGTGATTCAGTGCAATCGCAGCCTTTGATCCGGCAGCGGCGGCGGTGATCAACTGCGCCGGCGAATCCGACACATTCCCCGCGGCCCAGGCTCCAGGCACGCTGGTACTCCCCGCAGGATCAGTTACCACCCAACCATTTTCGTCGGCTTCACACCCCAGGTCAGTCAACAGATCGCCTCGCGGAACAAATTGTGGGCCGACAAACACTACGCTTCGCGGAATCACCTGACCGGAGGCCAGTTCGACGCCGTCCAATCGACCATCGCCAACCGAAACCCCGGCCACGTCACCTTCGACAATGCGAATCCCCCTGGCAATCAGCCGCTCCCGTTCGGCTCCGGTCAGCTCGATGCGATTCGGAAAGAAGACGACATCCTCCGACCATTGACGCACCAACGACGCCTGATGAATGGTGAACGGCCTGTTGTGACCACCGAGCACACCGATCGGGGAATCTCGAACCTCGTACCCGTGACAGTAGGGACAATGCAGAACGTCGACGCCCCAGCGATCGTGCAGCCCAGCGATGTTCGGCAGCTCGTCACGTAACCCAGTAGCAACCAGAACAGTCCGTGCCTCCAGCGACGCAGTCGCGTCGGTTTGCACAAGAAATCCACCGTCGTCCGCGCGCTCGATTCGGATTGCGGTGCCAGTCGTCATTTCGCCGCCGTAATAGAGAACCTCCTTGCGGCCGGCCGCAAGTAATTGCGTAGGACTCTCACCATCACGCGTCAGGTACCCGTGCAGGTGCTCGGAGACACCATTGCGCGGGTTACCTGCATCGACGATCATCACTCGCCGCCGAGCCCGAGCCAGAACAAGCGCGGCACTCAACCCCGCCGCACCGCCACCGACAATCACCACGTCGAACCTCATGTGCTCCCCCAGTCCGCAGATCGTCCCACCCGAGACGGTGGGCTATTCTGGCAATCTAGCAAATTTGTTTACCGGTTAACAAAGTTGAGGAATCGTGAACGAACCAACACTCCGCTCCCGTACCTGCAACCTCTGGGCCGAAAACAATCCCGACCTCGACACCTCGCCCATGGAAGTAGTCGCGCAACTCAAACGGATTACGGCGCTTCTCGAACTAGCAGTCGAACCGGTATACCAAACCGCGGATCTCACCGTGTCGGAAGTGGAACTGCTTGTGCCACTGCGATACGCCGAGGAACCGGTCACCGCGATTCGTCTCGCCGAACGCCTCGGTATGTCTCGGGCCGGGGTCGGCAAGGCACTCGCGCGACTCGAGAAGCGAGGACTCGTCTCCCGCACAAGCAATCCCGAAGACAGGCGATCTGCACTGATCACGATGACGGTCCAGGGAAACGCTGTCGTCGACGACGTCTTTCCTCGCGAACTCGCCGCTCACGGTGAATTGTTCACCCAACTCGGCCGGGACCGGGGGAAGGTCCTTGCCGCACTCGAGCGACTGGCAGTATCCATGGAAAGCGGGCTGAATCGAATGCCGGGCAAGTAATCGGGGTTACTCCTGCTCTCCGGTCCGCCCGCCGTACGTCGCAATCTTGTACTCCGTCGCAGCCAAAGACAACGTGAGCTCCTTGATCTGCCGACGAACGGTGTCCCGGTGCTCGAGCAGCATGTCGAGCCTCTCCGGAACTGTCCCTTCACCGGCGTCGACCAGTTCGACGTAGTGCTGCAGGTCGCGAATCGCCATACCTGAAATACGCATGCGGGTCAGAAACACCAGCCTGCGAACAGATTCCGGACCGTACACACGATGTCCGCTCGAGTCACGATCGACCTCGACCAGACCGATCTTCTCGTAGTAGCGCAGCGTATGTGCCGAGACATCCAGCAGGTCCGAGACTTCGGCGATCGACATCGGCTCCTGAACGTCTCCTGCATCGACGAGTCGGTGAATCACCTCGATCGACATGGGCCCGTCCACTTCCCCAAGTGCCTCGAGTGCCTTACGCATCAAGTCTTCGGTAGCCATGCTTCTCAGCCTAGAACGGACGGACGGGTCCGGCAGCATCCGCGAAGTCTGCACTGCGAGCCAGGTCGGCCCAGACGCATACCTCGGCGAGATTCTTCCGATACGACGCGGAGACACGCTCCACGGCTTCCTTTCCGAGTGGCAGACGAAGTGGCACTTTCTCGCTGTGCACAAGCGAGGTGATGATCTCTGCCGCCTTCTCCGGATCACCCTCCTGAACACCGTCTGCGGCCGCCATGTCCCGCAGAACGGGATCCAGCAAATCACGGTATTCCGATGATGATTCGGCGAAGCTCAGAACGCCAGGCGTGTTGAATGCTGTACGGAATCGGCTGGGCTCGACGATCATCACCCGAACGCCGAACTGCGCGACCTCACCGGCGAGAGCCTCCGACCAACCCTCGAGAGCGAACTTCGACGCCGAGTACGCCCCGACACCGGGAAACGACATACGGCCGCCTTGACTGCTCATCTGCACGATCGTCCCGCTGCCCTGCACTCGCATCGACGGGAGGACGGCGCGCACCAACGCGGCGGGTCCGATCAGGTGCAGTTCCATGAGATCCCGCAAGGTCGAATCGTCCACCATCTCCGCCGCGCCGACCATCCCACGACCGGCATTGTTGACCAGCACGTCGATGCGACCGAAACGCTCGAGCGCATATTCGACGACGCTGGGTGCCGCCGCGGTGTCGCGGACGTCGAACGTCACCGCCGAGAACCGGTCCGGATGCTCCGACGCGATATCTGCAACGGACTCGGGACGACGAACTGCAGCGACTACCGCGTCCCCCGATCGAAGTGCAGACAGTGCGAGTTCACGGCCGAAACCCTGAGAAACTCCAGTGATGATCCAGGTCTTTGTTGTCATGGTCGGCAACGCTAGGGGTTAGAGCGCGCTCCAACGCAAGCCTGTGGTTCTACCGCCGAACTACACGCCGGCCCACACCGGTCGTTCCCCGCGAAGGAAACCGTCGACGCCGGCTTTGAAGTCGTCACTGCTGTAGATCATGCTCATCAGATCATCGTTGTCGGCAATCACTCGGGTTCTGATGCGTCGCAGGGACTCGCGAATAGTCCAGACGGTCATCGGGGCGGCGGCAAGTAGATCGCGAGATGCCTGGGCAGTCAGGGTCGCGAACTCGGACTCTGTTGCACAGTCGCTGAGGAAGCCGCTCCGCAGAGCCTCGCCACTCGACATCACCCCAGCCCGAGCGATCAACGACATCAGACGCGAACTGCCGATCCTGTCCGCCAGCAACGCCACGGAATGGATCGACAACGAGTTTCCGAGTGTGCGCGCGATCGGTAGGCAGAAGCGTGACCCCTGCGTCGCGATCCGCACATCGCACGCTGCCGACAGCAACAGCCCTGCTCCCGCGCACACACCGTCGATGACCGCGAGGGTGGGAACCCTCACTTTCTCGAGTTCGGTCAGTACGCCGACGAACCGGCTTTCGTAGTCGAGCCCGTCCTGAAAGCTCGAGAAGGTTTGAAAGTGGCCAATGTCGGAGCCCGCCGAGAACGCCTCTCCCCCAGCACCTCGGAGAGTGAGTAACCGAATCTCGCGGTCGGAGTCGGCGCGCCGGCAGGCTCCGGCAATGGCGTCGTACATCTGCGGGGTCAATGCGTTGCGCTTTTCCGGCCGGTTGAACACGACGTCGAGGGTCTCGCCACGACGGATGATCAAGATTTCTTCGTGCGTTTCAGTCATGACACTCACGTTATTTCCGGTGGAGAAAAGTCGAAACACATTGCACTTGAATATCTTTGCGAATTCTCGATGCAAAGTTGCAGATAGTGCGAACGGAGAAGCGTCGACGAGGCCAGGAGACGGTGATGCCAGAACCGAACCTCGCCGACGCAGTATCAAAGGGGTGTCATGCCACGACAGCAAAAAGTGTCATGCCACGACTGTGCGCTGTGGCACGCCCGAATACTGGCTCAGCGGCCTGATCAGTGCATTCGACTGCCCCTGCTCGATGATGTGCGCCGTCCATCCGGTGATGCGGCTCATCACGAAGATCGGCGTGAACATCTCGACGTCGAAGCCCATGAGGAAATATGCAGGGCCCGTGGGGAAATCGAGATTCGGCTTGATTCCGGTGGCACTGACCATGGTCTTCTCGAGGATCTCGTACATCTGCACCCACTTCTCGCCGTCGGTCGCTGCCGCGACGTCGAGGAGGGCCTGCTTCATGGTCGGAACACGCGAATCACCGTTCTTGTAGACGCGGTGCCCGAAGCCCATGACCTTCTCCTTGGCAGCCAACTTCTCCGACATCCAGGCTTCGGCGCGGTCGAGGTCGTCGATCTCGAGCATGTCGTGCATGACAGCTTCGTTTGCACCGCCGTGCAACGGGCCCTTGAGCGTGCCGATAGCAGCGGTCACTGCGCTGTAGATGTCCGAAAGTGTGGACGTCACAACACGAGCGGCGAACGTCGAGGCGTTGAAGGAGTGCTCCGCGTACAGGATCAGCGAGACCTCGAAGGCCTTCACGATCGCCGGCTCCGGAACAGCACCGAAACACATGTTCAAGAAGTTTTCGGCGAAACCCAGGTCCGACTGCGGCGCGATGGGATCCTGACCGCGCCGGCGGCGGAAATCGGCTGCGACGATGGTCGGCAGCACAGCCGTCATCCGCAGCGCCTTGGCCAGATTGGCCTTCTCCGAGTTGTCGTCCTCCGCCGGATCCTCGGCGCCGAGGTAGCTGATCGCCGTGCGGACAACATCCATGGGGTGGCAGTTGTCCGGCATCTTGGTCAGGAGTGAGAGCAGTGAGCGGTCGGCACGACGGGCCGCACGCTCACGCAGGCAGAGTAATTCGAGCTGCTCGGGAGTCGGCAGTTCGCCGTACCAGAGCAGGTGCGCAACTTCTTCGAAGCTGCAGTTCGCGGCAAGGTCCTGCACTGCGTAACCGCGATACGTCAACGAATTCGTCTCGGGCACTACCTTGGAGATAGCCGTCGTATCGACGACAACTCCGGCCAAGCCCTTGTAGATCGTCGGAATCTGTTCGGTCATGTCCTACTCCCCTCCAAGCTGAAATTGAAAATGCCACTGTCGAATTCGTTGTAGCGCTCGTACTCGAGAATCTCGTACAACCTGCTGCGATGCTGCATTTCGCCGAGCAGTCCTTCTTGCGTGCCCTCCGCAAAAATCTCGCGCAGACCCTTTTCGATAGCGAACATCGCCAGCCGAAGGGTGGTCACGGGGTAGATGACGGCGTTGAAACCGATCTCTTCCAATGTCTTCGCCGAAATGAGGTTCGACTTCCCGAACTCGGTCATGTTGGCGAGGAGCGGAGTGTCGACTGCTGCGCGGAACTTCTCGAAGTCTGCTTCGGTGGCAAGAGCTTCGGTGAAGATCAAATCAGCACCGGCATCCACATAGGCCTTTGCTCGCTCGATCGCCGCGTCGATACCGTCGATTCCGGCAGCATCGGTGCGCGCGCAGATGACGAAGTTCGGGTCACGACGCGCCGACACTGCAGCACGAACACGGCGAACCATGTCTTCGGTGGGCACAATTGCTTTGCCGTCGAGGTGCCCGCAGCGCTTCGGGTTGATCTGGTCCTCGAGGTGCAGACCGGCTATTCCGTCGTCCTCGAAGATCGTGACCGTGCGGGCCGCGCTCATAGGTTCACCGAAACCGGTGTCGGCGTCGACGAGCGTCGGGAGGTCCGTGACGCGCGCGATCTGCTTGCTGTGGCCGGCGACCTCGGTCAAGGTGGTCAGTCCGATGTCGGGAAGCGCCAATCCGGCGGAGTACGCACCACCTGAAACGTAGACACCCTCGAACCCGATTTCCTGAATCAGTCTGGCTGTCAGCGGATTGATCGCACCCGGGAGTCGTTGAATCTTTCCGGACGTCAGCCCCGCCCGGAAGGCAATCCGCTTGTCGGCTGCAGACGTCGCTGCTGCGATGAGGCCCGACATCAGAAAAGTCCCTTGGCGACCTTGGGAGCCCGAGCGAGAACGTCTTCGGAAACGGTGAAGGTCAGCTGATCGAGTTCGCCTGCCTTCAATTCGGCGGTGCGCTGAGCCGCATCGAGGAAGCGGTCCTGTTCGCTCGGCTCGATGACGCCCTCGGCGAGGGTGCGGAATTTCGCGACGTACTGATCGCGAGCGAACGGACGTGCGCCGAGCGGGTGCGCATCGGCCACCGCAAGCTCGTCGACGATGACTTCGCCGCTCTTCAAGGTGATCTCGGCGCGAGCACCGAAAGCCTTCTCGTCCGGATCCGTCGAGTGGTAACGGCGTGTCCATTCGGGATCTTCGCGCGTGGAGATCTTGTTCCACAACTCGATCGTGTCCGCGCGCTGTGCACGCTCGGACGCGTAGGAATGTTCGTGGTGCCACGTACCGTCCTGTAGCGCAACGGCAAAGATGTACATCACCGAGTGGTCGAGGGTTTCACGCGAGGCGGTCGGGTCGAACTTCTGCGGATCGCCGGAACCGGTGCCGATGACGACGTGGGTGTGGTGACTGGTATGCAGGACGATCGACGCGATCTGGTCGAGATCACCGACACGAGAACGCATTCGGCGAGCGAGGTCGATCGGCGCCTGGCTCTGGTACTCCGCGGAGTGTTCTTTGGTGTACGAGTCGAGGATGGCGCGCTTCGCCTCACCCGAACCGGGCAGCGGAACGTGGTACTCCTTGTCCGGGCCACCGAGTAACCAGGCGATGACGCCGTCTTCGCCTTCCCAGATCGGTGACGGTGCGCCCTCACCGCGCATCGCGCGGTCGACCGCCTCTACGGCAACCTTGCCTGCCAGCGCAGGCGCGTACGCCTTCCAACTGGAGATCTCGCCCTTGCGGGACTGACGTGTCGCCGTCGTGAGGTGCAGCGCCTGGCCGATTGCCTGGTAGACCGTCTCGGTGCCCAGGCCCAGCAAAGTTCCGATACCTGCCGCAGCCGAGGGGCCGAGGTGTGCGACGTGGTCGATCTTGTGCTCGTGCAGGCAGATAGCCCGAACCAGGTCGATCTGGATCTCGTAGCCGGTCGCCAGACCACGAATCAGGTCTCGACCGTCACGGCTGGTGTGCTGAGCGACGGCGAGGATCGGCGGGATGTTGTCTCCGGGGTGCGAGTACTCGGCGGCGAGGAACGTGTCGTGGAAATCGAGTTCACGAACCGCGACACCGTTGGCCCAGGCGGCCCATTCAGGCGAGAACGTACCGGGGATACCGAACACGGTGGAGCCCGGCGTATACGGATGCGAGTGTGCTTGCGCCCGCGCATTCACCACGGGACGGCGTACCAGGGAAGCTGCGGCAACTGCCGCGTTGTCGATGATCCGGTTGACGATCATGTCGGATGTGGCGTCGGTGACGTCGACGGAATCCGTCGCAACTTCCGCGATCTTCCACGCGAGGTGGTCTTCCTTGGGGAACTCTTCGGCAGAGCGGTGAGTGCGTACGAGATGCGTCTTCATCGGTCCTCTTCTCACGTTCTTCGGTATCTATTTGCACGCTACGCAGCTCATTCACCTCGGGATAGGCCCTCGCAATTGCCTATTTGTGCAATGACAATGCTGCAATCTTGCGAATGTTGCGAATAGCTTCTCGGTAGGGTGAACGCGATCGGCACCGAGGAGATTCGATGAAGAAGATGTACGCGGGAGCGCGGCTGCGACGGCTGCGGGAGGAACGAAACCTGTCACAGTCCGCACTGGCGAAGGCACTCGAACTCTCCCCCAGCTATGTCAATCAACTGGAGAACGATCAACGACCGCTGACGGTGCCCGTCCTTCTCAAGCTCAACGCCGAGTTCGATCTCGACGTGCAATTCTTCGCCTCCGATTCCGACGCACGCCTGGTTGCGGACGTTCATCACGCCTTGGCCGAAACTTCGGAATCTGGAGACGTATCTCTGGCCGAGGTGGACGAATTGGTGGCCCGCATGCCGGCGGTCGGACGCACCCTCGTGATGTTGCACCGCCGCCTTCACGCCGCGACAGAGCAGTTGGACCAGTTCTCGACGCAGTTGTCCGGCGAACCAGCGTCCGATGTGTCACTCGTACCGATGCCCTACGAGGAAGTTCGGGACTTCTTCTACGACCGAAAGAATCACATCGCCGTTCTGGACGACGCTGCCGAGCAGATGTTTCTGGACAACGGATTGTCCGCGGGCGCAGTGGATTTGCAACTGGCACGACTACTTCGCGATCAGCACGGCGTCACCGTGACGATCCGTACCGACGAACCCGACAAGCTCGGGCCCAAGCGTTACTACGATCCGAACAAGTCGGTCCTCACACTCGCCCGTCGTCTGTCGGCAGGACAACGCGCGTTCCAGATCGCAATGCAGTTGGCCTTCTTCACGCAGGCCGACGTGATCGATTCCCTTGTCGCCGAGGATGAATCATTGAGTGCTGAGTCCGCAGCGCTGGCTCGCGTCGGACTCGCACACTACTTTGCCGGCGCACTGCTACTCCCGTACACCCAATTCCTGCAATCCGCTGAGGCCTTGCGGTACGACATCGACCTGCTCAGCCTCAAGTTCGAGGTCGGCTTCGAGACAGTCTGCCACCGGTTGTCCACTCTCCAACGACACGGCCAACGCGGCATCCCTTTCTTCTTCGTCCGAACCGATCGCGCCGGAAACATCTCGAAGCGTCAGTCTGCTACCGCCTTTCACTTCTCCAGAGTCGGAGGCAGCTGCCCGCTGTGGGTCATCCACGAGGCATTCGCGAGCCCAGGTCGCATCCTCACTCAGGTCGCGAAGATGCCCGACGGCCGGACATACCTCTGGGTGGCGCGCACTACCCACAGCGGCGGACTCGGGTACCTCGCACCCGAGCGCAACTTCGCCGTCGGACTCGGTTGCGACATCGGCTACGCCGATCGCATGGTCTACTCACACGGAATTCAGACGGACGACCCCGCGACCATCGTGCCGATCGGCGCGGGGTGCAAAGTCTGTGACAGGCCAGCGTGCTCTCAACGCGCCTTCCCCCAACTCGGCCGCTCGATCTCCGTCAGTGAGAACAGCAGCAGCCACCTTCCGTATCCGCAACAATAGGGCGCAAACAATAGGGCGCACCGACTCCACCTGCAGTTTCCCGGAGCTATGACGCTCTTCTGCTTCCATGGACGTCATGCAACCCGATGCCGTGACCCCTCGTCGACTGGTTCTTCGCCGCCTTTCGGCCGTGGCCGGTGTGGCCGGCATCGTGACTGGTTTGGTTGCCTTGATCGCAACTCAGTTGGACGTCGATCACAACATCGTGATCGTTCTGGCGTCAGTGGCGCCCTTGTTGATGATTGCTCCGCTGATCGGTGCCGTCGTCTCGGGTATCGGGCGTCAGTGGATCGTGTGCGCCGCCTCGATCCTCGTCCTTGGGTTGTTCGGATGGTCTGTGAGCCCGCTGTACATCGGCGGAACTGGGGAGTCGACGTCTGCGAACGGTCCATCGATTCGAATCATGCAGGCCAACTTGATGGTCGGTGCAGCGGATCCGGAGTCGCTTGTGGCGATGGTCCGCGAACGCGAGGTCGACGTGGTGACGGTCCAGGAGTTGACGTACCAGGAAGCCGACGCGCTCAAAGCCGCCGGGCTTGACGAGGTTCTGAGCCACCAATTCCTCGTCCCGTACACCGACGGTGGTGGCGGGGCAGGAATCTACAGTCGCTTTCCACTCTCCAATCCGCTTAGCCTCGACGGATTCTCACCCGAAACGCTGTCCGCAGAACTGAATGTCGGCTTGGCGCAGCCAGTCACATTGTTCGCCGTGCATCCGGCACCGGCGTACATCTCACCGCCTTCGGTGTGGGCGGACGAGCAGCGAAGGCTTGGGTCTTACATGGACAAAGTCGCCGGACGGGACAACGTGATAGTGAGCGGCGACTTCAACGCGTCGTACTCGAACAAACAGTTCCGGAATCTTCTCACGAACGGATACACCAGCGCCGCCGACCAATTGGGTTCCGGCCTGATCCCGACCTATCCGACCGACAAGCGGTATCCGGCGGTGGTCGGTATCGACCACATCATCACGAAAGGCGCCGTGGCGACATCCTTGGAACGGATCGAGATCGAGGGATCCGATCACCACGGCCTGATTGCCGACATCACGTTGTCTTGAGTAAATACTGGATTGAGCAAGCACCGGGGCATGGTTGTGCCC
>NZ_CAURKP010000025.1:0-48552 GCF_963525155.1 uncultured Rhodococcus sp. | reverse complement strand
ATTCGTCGTCTCCGCCTGGCTACAGATTCCCGTCGACGCCGCAGGATTTGCGACCTTCGCGACCACCCCGGGTGCAATCACACATCTCCGACACGACGACTACTGGCGCAACCGAACCCTCGCGCAACTAGCTGATACGACGCACCTGGACTGTGACACGATGGCCTGATGCGCCATGTCTCCGACGACGAACGTCGTGCTCGCATAGGAGTACGTCATGCGCTGGAGCCAATGTTCCACGTCGATTCGCCGGAAGCTGCCACGCGGGCGATGACGGTACTGCACGCCACCGAGTCAGCGACGGTCTATCTGTCTTGCTGGGCGAGGGTTCGGTCCGTGGACGCCGCCGACGTCGACCGCGCCCTGTACGACCAACGCAGTCTCGTGAAGCAATTGGCAATGCGCCGCACACTCTTCACCTTTCCCCGCGACTTGCTGCCGGCCGCGTGGTCGAGTGCGTCCGCCCGCGTCGCGAACACCGAGCGGGCACGAATGGCCAAGGATGTCGTCAAGGCCGGACTCGCCGTCGACGGCAACGACTGGCTCGATCGCGCACGGACGGAAGTGCTGAAGTTGCTCACCGATAGGCCTGAAGGGCTTTCAGCGGTAGAGATTCGTCAGGCCGTGCCGATGATAGACGTCAAGGTCGAGGGTTCGGCAGGTGAAATCTGGTCGGCACCCAGGGTTCTCACGCATCTCGGGGCGACCGCAGACATCATGCGCGGCACCAACACCGCCCGCTTCCCCGTCTCACGCCCACTGTGGACTCTCACTCGACATTGGCTCGACGACGCCCCCGTCGATCTCGAATCCGCAGACGGCTATCGAGAAATAGTCCGCCGTTGGCTCTACACCTTCGGGCCGGGCACGGAAGACGACATCGTCTGGTGGCTGGGCTCGACGAAGACGGTCGTCCGGGCCGCCCTCGCCGAACTCGACGCCGTTGCAGTCTCACTCGACGGAGGCGACACCGGCTGGTTGCTACCCGATGACGTCGCCACGGTGCCTGATCCAGGTCCTTGGGTGGCACTCCTACCGGTGCTCGACCCGACGATCATGGGGTGGAAGAACCGTGACTTCTATCTCGGCCCGCACCGCAACCAACTCTTCGACACCCGAGGTAATGCCGGCACCACAGCTTGGGTCGACGGTCGTGTCGTGGGCTGCTGGATCCAAGACGCCGCCGGAGTGGTCCACGTTCGAGTACTCGAATCCGTGTCCGCGGATGCGCAACGGGCGCTCGACGCCGAGGCAGTTCGTCTGACCGAGTGGCTGGGTGGCGTCAAAATTGGCACCGGTTATGTCTCACAGGCCATGAAAAATCTGCCGGTCGTCTAGGAAATCGGCTGAGCGACAACCACTATCGCTCAGCCGCTCCCATCGTTATCACTGCGGAATGGGTGCATCTTCCGGAGGCAGCAAGTGAGTGCATGTCTGCGCACCGGCCGCACGCGCTGCTCGCTCCGCCGGATAGCCACCCGCGAGTTCCTCACGGGGAGTGCTGTCGAGCACGAGCAGGGTGTCACCCATGACCAGCGTCTGCTGATGCATACGTTCGAAGTCGATCGCGTCGGCGCCGAACGACGGAGCCCACAGCGACCAGGGACCGGAGATTCCTCCGATGGTCGGAATCAGACGATTATGGAAGCTCGTGCCGAGGCCTCCGAAGCTGCAGAACACGGGAACTCGGGCAGGCTGCGGCCGGTCGAAGCCCCGCAGAACTGCCGTCCGGTCGAGCGGATGAGACTTGACCGCTGCCACCAATGCGGCGACCAGTGCCGGACTTTCACTTCCGGCGAACCACGAGTACGGCTCACCGACCCCGGTGAATTCAAGCCTCTGGCCGGGTCCATCTGTGCGATCGACAGGCAGAATCTCCCGCGTACCCATGTGCTCGACAGAGAAGTCGAAGGCGACGGATCCGCTGTCGTATTCCTTGTCTAGCTCCGTCGCGTACCGATCTGTTCCCTCTCGAGACATATGCAGATGTGCACTGGCAAAGACGAACTCGTAGGTACGTGGACGGCATTCGAGTGGCAGACGCGAAAGATACTGTGCGAGTGCCAGAACCGCAGCACTGCCGTTCTCCTGCACCCAGGTTGCGCCGTCGGTGTGGGTGTTGATCACAATTCTTTCCTGGCTCTGCCCGGGAATCGTGGCGATCAGATTTCGAGTGGGAGCCGTGTCGACGTCCGCGAGAACAGAGATCTTCGCCTCGGTTCCGGATTCCGCCAACTGCTTGAGTCGGACAGCTTCGTCGACGCCTGCCCATACCGCGGGCACGGTGAAGTGTGTGCCGGTGTGAGGATCGAAGTAGCCTTGAATCTGTTCTGCAGGAACGTTCCACGCGAGAATGAGCCCGGCCGCACCCGCGAGTCCTGCTGCCAATGGATCCGTTTCGAGCGCCGCAGTGAACGGCCGTTCGTAGTCACCCGCCACCGGGAAGTCGGGAGTCATGTAATGCGAGAAAGCAGCAAAAGTCGCATACGGCACTGCTGGGCTCTGGACATCGCGAATCACGATGCGACCCTTCGAGTTCTCCGGCGTGATCGCGGTTCCAGGTGGAAGATAGACCAGTGGAGCCGTCCGGCCTTCCTCGCCCGTGGGCAGTGAGTACGGGACCGCGCCTGCTGTCCGTAGTACTTCCGGTGCAGCATCCGGCTGCAATACAGCCAGCTTGCCGGCAGCCACCAGGTCGCGGCCAGGACCATCTGACGCCAACGGTGACGGCTGCCAGCGCTTGATCTGATAATCGTCCGAATCAATCGCGACGCCAGGTAGTGCACGCATGCTGTCTTCGACCCAGTCGATCATGCTCTCGTGCTCGGCGCTTGCCGTCGATCGGAGGCCGAAGCCGGCAATCTTTGCATTGAGGTCACGCAGATCGTCAGCCGTGGCGAACGATGCCGGATCGATCGACTCGGGACATCCCGCAACAGGACCCGTCGAGCCGAGAGAGCCCACGGAACCGGTTGAACCAGTGAATGGTTCCGCGTTCGCTTGAGCGAGGCTCGAGATTGCGAGCAGTGCGGAAGCCGCGATTGCGGGTATCACGCGACGAAGGATCATGAAGGAGTCTCTCTGTTCGAACTATAAAAGTTACAGACGTTTCTTTTATACAGGTTCGTATGACGCAAGTCACGCAGAACTTGTTCGGGACGTGCCCTTCAGGCACTTCTCGGCCAGCCAGGCTCAGTTCGACACGGCGGAAAGCATGGCCTCGATCCACACGCCAGCCTCGGCCGACAGGGCTACGATCGACCCCTTCTCCGGCTCGTCGAGCGCATCGGATGCAAGCTGCCGAATGGCATACACCGCTCCGACATAAGCGCTCAGCGGGACTCGCGGATTGCCCGGGGCTCGCTCACGCTCCGCTTTCAGCACTTCGGACATCCCGACCAGTGCAGCTCTTCGTTGCACGCGCGCGCGTCGCCCGAGAGCATCCATCTCTACTTGAAATGCCCGAGCCACAACGGGATCTGCGTTCAGCGCAGTCAGATAACCCTCGACGATATCAGCGATGGCGTGGCGGTCCCAAGCAAAGGAACCGACCGGAAAGATCCCGCGAATACGAGTGAGCAGAACTTCGATGAACCTGCCGTACGCAGCAAAGACGCACGCATCCTTGTCAGGAAAACATTCATAGAACGCGGCTGGCGAAATTCTTGCCCGCTTGGCGATCTGACGCACCCCGACGCCCTGATAACCCGAGTCCGCCATCAGTTCCGTCGTGGCGATCATCAGTCGCTCGCGCTGCGCAGTCAGTACGTCATCCCTGCTCAGTTCATGCCGACCTCGCGGCAGATCCGGCGGCGTAGTGAAGAACACGCCCTCGGTGATCCTCGCCGTCACCGCCCCACCTCTCACCGCCGCATTCTCGAGTTGATCAAAGCGAGAGTAGCCAACGGAAACCAGCGGCGAACGAGAGGCCGGTTCGAGAACCGACCATCGCCAAGTGTACGAAACGTACAGTACACTTCGTCAGTCAGTGATTGACCGATCTAGGAGGTTCCATGGAAGGTCAAGCAGTTCGTGAATACGGTGCGTTCATCAACGGAGCGTTCCGAGCCATGGGCACATCCACATTCGAGGCCCGTAACGCCGCTTCCGGCGCTCTACTCGCCACACTGTCTCGGTGCGGGCCCACAGAGATCGACGACGCGGTCGAAGCCGCCAGGCGGGCATTTCCTGCATGGGCGAACCTGACCGCTGAAGAACGATCCGCCAAAATCTTGCAGTTTGCCGCGCTCGTGGAGGATCAGGCCGAAGAGCTTGCCCAGCTCGAATGTATGGATACCGGGCGCCATATCAGTGAGATGCGCGAGGACTATCGAGCCGCCGTCTCACACCTGCGATACTTTGCGTCAATCTCGCTGGCCCACCATGGCTTCGGCCGCGAGTTGGCATCGGGATACCTGGTCGCGAAGCGAGTGCCATTGGGCGTATGTGGACAGATCATTCCCTGGAACGATCCCGTGGTAATGACGGCGTTCAAGATTGCACCTGCTCTCGCTGCGGGAAACACAGTGGTCCTCAAACCTGATGAAAATGCTTGCGTTTCCGTCATGGAGCTGGCCAGGATCGCCGCCGACGTGTTACCCGCAGGCGTTTTCAATGTTGTCCCTGGTCTTGGCGAGGAAGCCGGCGCAGACCTGATAGACCATCCGAAGGTCAGCAAACTCGCTTTCACCGGAAGCACCGAAGTCGGCCGACTCGTGGCACACGCCGCAGCCTCACGGCTGATCTCGACCACACTCGAACTCGGCGGCAAGAGTCCCAGCATCGTGTTTCCTGATATCGAGGACATCGATGCAGTGGTCGCCGATGCCACCGCAGGTGTCCTCATGTGCAACGGCCAATCCTGCTTGGCCGGAACACGTCTCTTCATCCACGAGGATATCTATGACACCTTCCTGGAAAAACTCGTCGCAGGATTCCGATCATTGCGAGTCGGGCCGCCACTGAACGAGGACACCGAACTGAGCGGATTGATCCACCAGGAACACGCCGAACGTGTGATCTCCATGATCAAATCCGGGATCGACGAAGGCGCACAACTACTTACAGGCGGGGATCTGGTAGAAGTGCCGGGATTCGAAGCCGGAAACTTCGTCGCGCCGACGATTCTCGAGGTCACCAACTCGATGCGAATCGCACAGGACGAAATCTTCGGACCTGTCCTGTGCGTCCTCAGATGGAACAACTACGAGCACGTGATCGCAGAAGCCAATGACACTCCGTACGGTCTCGCTGCTGGGATCTATACCTCCAACCTGAAGAACGCGATGGAAACCGCGGATCGTCTTGATGCGGGCTGCGTCTGGATCAATCAGTACTTCAATCTGGGAGGCGGTGTCCCCTTCGGGGGATTCAAGGAAAGCGGCCTGGGGCGAGAGTTCTGCCTCGAGACGCTCAACGAATACACCCAACTCAAATCCATCACTGTCGCCACGTCGACGCCCACGACAAACCAAGGAAGCACAAATTGAAAATCTCGGGAAATACCATCTTCATTGCCGGCGGAACCTCCGGTATCGGCCTCGCACTTGCAGTGGGATTGCAGAACGAGGGGAACAAGGTAATCGTCGGAGGGCGTCGATCCGCTCTGCTCCAAGAGATCTCGGACAAGTACCCGGGCATCAGCACAGTCGTTATCGACGTGGACGACCCGAAATCCATTCGAACGGCGCATGAATCCGTCACCGAGGAATTTCCCGATCTGAACGTCCTCGTGACGATGTCGGGAATCATGTACCCAGAAGACTTGAAGAACCCGGACTTCCTCGACATCGCCGAGAGAACCGTCACGACAAACCTTCTCGGAACAATTCGCTTGGCCGGCCAGTTCATCCCGCATCTGATGACGAAGCCCAATGCCACCATCGTCACCGTCTCATCCGCCGTCGGCTTCGTCCCGCTGCCCATCACGCCCACGTACAACGCGACAAAGGCGGCGGTTCATCTCTTCACCGAGAGCATGCGCGTACAACTCGCCGATACCTCGATCCGGTGCATCGAACTCATCCCACCAGGAGTCCGCACCACGCTGATGGGTCAGGAGAACTCGGAATCAGCTCTGCCACTTGATGACTACATTGCCGAGACCATCGGCCTACTGAAGGCGCACGACGACGCCACGGAAATCGTGGTCGACGCCGCCAAGCCGCTTCGCAACGCCGAGATCAACGGTGAGTACCAGCTAGTACTGAAGATGCTCAGCTGACACCCGAGTGTTGAGGCACATCGCAGTGAGGGGAGGGCAATTCGCCCTCCCCTGCGCTGCGGATTCTCAACGGAGAACCCGTCTATGCACCACTCCGGAGTCCACGAACTGCGTGATCGATGATCGAGCGCACAGTGTTGTCGTCGATACCCGCGTGCCCGACCAACATCCGGTAGATCAACGGCCCGAAGAACAGATCGATCGCTTCCTCGGTGTCGATGTCTTCGCGAAAGTAGCCGGAATCCACACATCGCCGAATCAGTGCGGCGAAACCTCGACGGCGTTCGTCGAGGAAGAACGTGCGGAAGTATGCCGCCGTCGTCGGATCGTTGGCACACGCGCCGACAAGTTCGGCAAAGATCGACCCGAGTGGACCTCGGTAGAACTTTCCGATGTCACCCAGATAGTCGTTCAAATCGGCTTGCGCACTATCAGTCTCGGGAAATGTCAGATGACGAGCCATGAGCACACCAAATGCTTCAGCAGCGATAGCTTGCCGCGACGGCCAGTGCCGATACAGAGTCACCTTGCTGACACCGGATTGTTCGGAGATCGCATCGATGGTCGCGGCCTTCATTCCACCGGATTTCAGAAGAGCTTCTGCTGATCTGAGGGCCTTCTCGTGAGCCGCCTCACTACGTGCACCCCTCGGAGGAGTCAGCAATCCCGTCTCGGCATCACCCGAGTCCCGAAACATGCCGTCATCGGGAGCGCGCTTACCCATGTCCACTCCTTAGTCCTTCAAGACCTTGCAGCACAGAGCATTTCCCGGAATCGGACGACCCGGAACAGCCCAAGGCAGCAGCTCGTCGCGACAGCTACTAGTCGTATCGTACACATGGCATCCTGAACAGAATTAGCAAGGCCACTTCAAAGATCTCAATCACATTGCGTCCATGCATGATTCAAACAAACAGCGCAAGCCTCTCGTTTATTACTCAAAAGTAAGATAGCGTGTGGTCGTCATCACACCAGCCCGTCAAGTACCGAGAGACATACGAAACCGAAGGGTCGATCGTGGCATCAAAGATTCTCTTTCAGGGAGCGGTGGCGCTGACAGCCATTGCACTCACAGGCATCACAGCACCTACTGTCGCCGCGCAACCGTCGGCGGATTCCTTCTATCAGTACGACGGTTCGGCACCGCTGTCGTCGTATCAGCCTGGGGCCGTGCTCAAAACGAGAACCTTGCCCTATCACGTCGTCAACATTCCGACCCCGTTGCAAGCCGTACAGGTGTTGTACCGGTCGACCGACGCTCTCGGCCGGCCGTCTGCGAATGTCACATCGATTCTTCGACCACCCAATGCCCAGCCGGACAAAGTTGTCTCGTTCCAGTCGGCCTACGATTCGCTGAACCCGGAAGACGGGCCGTCACGGGCAATCGCGGGGGACACCCCGATCGGCAGCCTTACCGCCAGCGGGCGCAATGTCGCCTTCGGCGGGACTCTCGCTTCCGGCGAAGCCGTCATGTTCGGTCCTCTACTGACGCTGGGCTACACCGTCGTCATTCCCGACACCGAGGGCCCGAACGCGGACTTCGCGGCGGGACCCGAATACGGAATGATGACTCTCGACTCCCTCCGTGCCGCTCGCAACACTCCCGAGACAGGTATTTCCGACTCAGCCGAGATCGGTCTGATGGGATACTCGGGCGGAGCAATCGCCACCAACTGGGCGTCCATCCTCGCTCCGGACTACGCCCCGGACATCAACGAGGACCTGATCGGCGCCGCCCAGGGTGGTCTGTTGGTCAACCCGGCAAACAACCTCCGGTACGCAAACGGAAGCATCGGTTGGGCAGGCGTTGTCGGGATGGCAGTCGTCGGACTTGCCCGTGCCTACGACGTAGATTTCGACCCGTATCTCGGGGATCGGGGACGCGAACTCCTACCTCGCATCGAGGATGCCTCGATCGGGAACGTCATCCTGCAGTACCCGGGGGTGACTTGGCAGGACCTTGCCAAACCAGAGTATGCGAACCCCAACTCAGTGCCCGAGTATGTCGACGTCGCCAACAAGATCAACATGGGCAACGCGCCGATACCCACCATCCCGATGTTCATCGCTCAAGCCGCAAACGGAGCCCTCGAGGGCACCCAGCCAGGTGGACCGGGCGTCGGCCCTGGCGACGGAGTCATGGTTGCCGGGGACGTCCGCTCACTCGCCACTCGCTATTGCGACGCAGGTTTGTCCATCCAGTACGACCAGTACGACACCATCAGTCACGTTCCGGGTGGCGCGCTGTGGCTCCCCGGCGCCATCACCTGGCTCAACGACCGTTTCAACGGAAATCAGTTGCCGAACAACTGCTCGAACATCGCACCGGGCAATTCCCTGGCGCCGGAAGAACACGCGGTGGGCTGACGAAACCAACAGTCGCATCAGATACCGATTGCCAGATCGTCGATGTCTGCGAGCGTGCCGCCGTTTTCGAGGATGCTCGTGTAGTTCCGAAGTCGGTTCTGATCTATCTCGGTAGTGCTGACCCCTCGCTTCCAGTACCCGAAGACAACTACATCGTCCTTCGCCAGGCCGACTGTCTTACGGAAATGCGCTCGAATGGCTCGCATCTCGTCCCGTTCCCCGGCACCCCACACCGCGTAGTCTCCTGGGTTATCGAGTTCGAGGGCGTACTCGGCGAGTCCATCTTCGACATGGTGCAGCTCGAGGCCGGGGATCACGGGTAGTTCCGCGAAAGCCTCGGCGTCACCGGTGGCGACCCAGCCGACGCCGGTCAGTCCCTCGGGCCACTGAAGCAGAATCGAATAGAGGGCAGGTATCGCGGTGTCGTCGGCGAACAGTGCGACGCGGCGCCCGGCGATCTCGGGAACGAGGAAGTGTGGGCGAGGACCGGTGAGTGAGAACGTGTCACCCACACGCAGGTCGGCGGCCCACCTCATCATCGGGCTGGTGTGGCCGTGCAGCACTACGTCGAAGGTCATCGAACCGCTCGGTGCGTTGCAGGTGCGCACCGTGTAGACGCGAGAGACGTCGCCGTACTGCGGACCGAGCTGGATGCGAAATGCGACGTTGGGCCGCAACCAATTCGGGTCGTCCGCCGACGAAGTCAACTGGACGGCGATGCGCAAGATGCTCTCGGTCGGCCGTTCGACGCGTTCGACGACGGCAACCACGTCGTTGAGACCGCGGTCGTGGTCTTCTCCGCGTGGCGCCTTTGCCGACGCAGACGTTTCAGTTTCTTCAGGTCGAGATGCGGTAGTCATTGATATCTCCTGATCGGTGGTTCAGTTGTGGACGGGTAGCTGACTGACAGGTCTTCGATCACGCGGAACAACAAGTGGCCGTCCGGTTTCCGGGTCTTCGAGAACCAGAGCCTCGAGGTCGAAGACTTCGCGCAGTAGCTCAGGGGTGAAGACGTCCGAGGCACTGCCCTGCATGACAATTTTTCCGGACCGCATGGCAACTACGTGCGTGGCATATCTGGCCGCGAGGTTCAGGTCGTGCAGGACCGCGACCAACGTTCGACCGGACTGGTGCAGTTGGGAACAGAGGTCGAGAACCTCGATCTGGTGGGCGATGTCGAGAAAGGTGGTCGGTTCGTCGAGCAACAACACCGGGGTGCGCTGCGCGAGCGTCATGGCGATCCATACCCGCTGACGTTGTCCCCCACTCAGCTCGTCCACCAATTGGTCTGCTGCATATCGCATTCCGACTTCATTCAGGGCCTCGGAGACAACATGCTCGTCTTCGGGTGACCACTGTCGCAGCATGCTCTGATACGGATATCGGCCGCGGGATACGAGGTCTGCGACACTGATCGCTCCAGGCGAGAGCGGGGACTGTGGCAACAGGGCGATTCGCCGGGCGACTTCTTTGGTTCGATAGGACCGAATATCGTTACCGTCGAGCACAACACGACCCGATCGAGGTGTGAGCATTCTGCCGAGCGCACGCAACAATGTCGACTTGCCACACCCGTTCGGTCCGACGACGACGGTGAACCCTCCATCGGGGATCTCGAGACTCAACTCGTCCACGATGGTTCGATCGGCGTACCGCAGTTCGATCTTCTCGGCGCGCAACCGCGATGTTGGGGTGGCAGTAGTCATGAATCTCTTTCGTAGCGAGTTTTTTTCAGGCCTGACGAGCGAGCAGCCAGATCAGATAGGCACCACCGAGCAGACTGGTGACGAGACCGACCGGAGTGCGGAGACCGACCTCGACCGCTTGCGCGATCAAGTCGGCGCCCGCCAGCAGAACTGCGCCGAGCAGGAAGGAAGTCACGACAAGAACACCGCTGCGCCGTGCCAACCGTCGTGCGATCTGGGGAGCGGCGAGCGCCACAAATGCGATGGGGCCGGTAGCCGCGGTCGCCGCTCCGGTGAGCGCGACCGCAAGCAGAATGCCGGCAAATCGGTATCGCTCCACGGAGATTCCGAGCGAGGACGCTGCGTCGTCGCCCATCTCCATCATGGTGACGCGCCGGGACACCACGACGAGAGCAGGAACGAGAACACCGACGGCGATGGCAACACTGACCGCGTGTGGCCAACCGCGCCCGGTCAGCGAGCCGGCCGTCCACTGCTGCACAACGGTGGCGTCGTCGATATCCGCACGCACCACCAGGAACGACATCACGGCGCTCAGCATCGCGCCCACGCCGATACCGACCAGGACAAGTCGAAGACCGCCGCTGACTCCGTCTTTGCGCGCCAGCGCGTACACCAGCAGCGCCGTCAGCATGCCGCCGAGAACAGCCGCGCCCGCGGTCTGCAGTACCCCGCCTCCGAAGAACACGATTTGAACCACGGCTGCAGTCGCAGCGCCGGTGGTGAAACCGATGATGTCCGGCGAGCCGAGAACATTGCGCGAAAGCGTCTGGAAAACCGCGCCGGCCACACCGAGGCTTCCGCCCACACCGATCGCCGTGATCAGCCGCGGCAGCCTGCGATTCTGGACGGACCGAACCGCCGCTGGGGCGCCTTCGCCGTGCAGGGCACGCCATACTTCGCCCAAGGACAGATCCAGGGTTCCATACATCAGCGTGGCAAACGAGAGCGCCGCCAATGCCGCACTGATTGTCACGGTTACGAACAGCACTCGCGGAACTATCCGCCACGAGTACGACCCGATTCGAACCACCCAACCGCGGAACAGCGGTGGAACCGGCTGCGCTGCAATCGCGTTCACAGCGACGCCACCCGCCGCGAGCGAACGAGCGCAACAAACAAGGGGCCACCGAGCACCGCCACGGCGATCCCCGTCTGCAGATCTCCCGGCGCGGTGGCAACGCGACCGAGAACGTCGGCCAAGAGCAGAAATGCCGGGGCGACAACGAGCACGCACGGCAGAAGAAATCGCAGATCCGGCCCGACGACACCGCGCACGATGTGCGGCGCAGCCAGGCCCACGAATCCGAGCGGTCCAGCCGCCGCAGTGGCGGCCCCTGCCAGCAGGATGACTGCGACAGCGGATCCGACCCGTGCGGGTCCGGTGCTGGCACCGAGCCCTTTGGCGACATCCTCGCCGAGCGCGATTGCGTTGAGTGGACGAATCAGCAACAACGACAACACGATACCGACGATGACGAAGGGCAGAACAGTGACGATCACGTCTCCGCCGCGGCCTTGCAACGAACCCACTGCCCAAAATCGGAACTGATTGAATGCGGCCTCGTTACTGATGAGAACCATGCTGGTGAGAGCCGTGATCGCCGTCGCAACAGCGGCACCGGCAAGCGCCATGCGCGCTGGGGTCGCGGCGCTGCGATGCGCCGACCCCAACATGTACACACCTACCGAGGCAACGGCCGCGCCGACAAGCGCGAACCACAGATAGCCGCCGACTGAAGTCACCCCCAGATAGGCAATCGCAATCACGACTGCTGCTGATGCTCCGGCGTTCACACCGAGTAGTCCCGGATCGGCCAGAGGGTTGCGGGTGATCGACTGCATCAGCGCGCCGGCCAGTCCGAGCGCGGCCCCGACCACAAGCCCGAGAATTGTTCGAGGCAAACGTGATTCGATCACAATCAGGTGCTCGTTGTTACCGGCGTCGTAGGAAAGAACTGCATCGAGGACAGTGGAGACGGGGATGTTGCGTGAGCCGATGACGAGTCCGCCGACGGATGCCAGCACGATTACAACGATGGAGACGAGGACCAACAACCCCGCACGCGCGGCCGTCCCGGACCGCGGTGGCGCTTCGGTCCGGGACTGCGCAGAAACGCCCACGCGGTCATCCACCGAACGTGGACACCAGCGACTCGACCGTCTGCTTTGCACTGAAGTAGTCGAGACGGAAAGCTGCCGTTCCCATCGCGTAGACCCGATCACCCTTGACCGCAGGTTGATTCGCAAGGAGCGGGTCGGCCGCGAGTTGCTTCTCCACGTCCTTGGGCCCCATCGAGACGGCAAACAGCGTCTGCGCCGCGTCTAGTGCGGCAGACATGTTTTCGGAGCTGACGATCGCGACGCCGGAGGCACCCCGCTTGTCCGGAGCGACAAACTGCTCAGCGGGCTCGGCATAGGTGAAGCCGAGCGAGGCCAGCAGATTGCCCTGCGGGCTGTCCGCTCGGAACGTCCAGACACCGTCGGCACCCATGTAGACCAGTGCCGTCACCGGCTGCTCGGGAAGTTTGATCTTCGCGGCTTGGGTGGTGATCCAGCTGTCGTATTCGTCGACGGTTTTGGCGGCCTCGCTCTCGAGTCCGGTGACAGTCCCGAGCTGATCAGCGAGCTCCTCCCAGGAGCTGGCGCCGTAGTCGAGAAGAACAGTGGGTGCGATGTCGCTCAGCTGTGAGTAGGCATCGAGTGTCGAGTCGCCGCCGTTAGCGGAGCCGATGATCAGATCGGGCTCGAAGGTCTCGATCGCGTCGAGGTCCAGCTCGAGATTTCGGTAGAGCACCTCGACGCCACGATCAGCCGCCACGCCCGACCACTGGGAGAAAAACCCCTGGTCATCGGTCATTCCCGACGGCGTTGTCGCCGCACTCGCGACCACCGGCGCTCCGATCGCAAGCAGCGTGCCGGTCAACGACGGCGAGGTGGACACGATCCGAGTCGGCTTTGCAGTGATCTCGGTACTACGGCCGCCGTGATCGACGGTGCGCGGCCATCCCTCGGTGGCCCCGGAGGTTTTCTGGGTGCCCTCGGTTCCGGTGTCACTACCTGACGAATTCGAGCAGCCGGCAAGAGCGAGGGCGACGACCGCGGCGAGTACTGCCGCCGTCGGGCGTAGAGATCTGCGCATGAGTATGTGGCTTTCTGAAGATACGAGAGTGCGCCGCTGCGAACGCAGTCGGCAGAGGTAAAGTTAGCCATACTTAAGTCGCAAGGGTTGTCCAGGAGCGCCAACGTGTTACCACTATCGGGAAGGTCGGACGCAATCAACTTGGGGCCGATCCGCGCGTGCCGCACCGAGCCAAGCATCGGCCGCTCACCCCTGTTGTTCTGGGTTCTCGCAGGCAGTGGACGCGTCAGGACCGGATCGACCGTCTACGAGGTGCCGGCAGGCGAGTTGCTGTGGATCCCGGCGGGCGTGCGATATTCGATGGAGACGGACTCGGAATCCGTCGCGTTCCCCATCCTGCTTCCACCCTCGAACGGCGTCAGCGCCGGGCCGGTTACCGTGACGCGTCTGCGCGTTCCGCCCGGATGGGAAGACAGACTGATCCACGAGTTCGTTCACAACCTGGGCTATCTGCGCGGCGACGCTGCACACCCGTCGTCCTTGTTCGAAATGATTACCCGGGCCGACGACGGGGCCACCTCGCTGCCGCAATTGCCGCAATCACGGGAAGCGTTCGAGATCGCGCACGCCCTGTTGCGAACACCTGGCACCGACGACACCGAGGCACAATTCGCGCAGCGTGCCGGGATCAGCATTCGAACGCTCCAGCGGTACTTCGTGGAAGAAACCGGCCTCACCTTCACGCGCTGGCGGCTACGAGCTCGGATCGCCGCGTCGTTGGAGTACCTGAAGCAGGACCGCGAGATCGGTTGGATTGCAAACGAAGTCGGCTTCGAAACGGGCAGCGGATTCACGCGTGCGTTCCGGGCCCAGATGGGAGAGAGCCCGAGTGACTATCGCCGCCGGGCCCTCTCCGGTCCAACCGATCGCAGCGTGGACACCGACAACGATCAAGCATTGGTCCGCATGCTCGCAGAGCCCAGGCAGCCCGGGGAAACAGCGCCGCCGATACCGGCCAATGCGACGTGGCCGCGCGTCAACGGCGCCCACGTCGCCGTGTGGGTCTACCGAGGCCAAGCCCGGGTGGACGTCGCGGACCGCAGCTGGGAACTGCGCACCGGAGAGGCCATGATTCTGCCCGCAGGCGTCCTCAATACCGTCACGGTTCCGACGGGTTCACTGCTGCTACCGCTCGGCTTCCGCTCCTCGAACGGGTCGACCGTATCTGCCGACGCCCTCGAGACCGTGCAGTTCTCCCCCGCTGACGAGTTGGCATTGCTGCACACTTTCGTCGCCGCATACACGCCCTTGCGCCCGCGCGGCCACGACAGCGCCACGGCATTCGACATCATCGCCACCGGCCCTCTTGCACAACCGGTTTCGAACACCTCGCCCGCCGATTCGATTGCCACACGACTGGCAGCGACGATCGCCGCCCGCCCGGCCGACCCTCGCACTCTGGACGAGTGGGCGCAAGAGTTCGGTACCGACGCGGCCAGGCTGCGCCGGGAGTTCCGTATCGAAACCGGCACCACGTATCCGCAGTGGCGATCGCTTTCACGGATGACCCAGGCACGCACCCAACTCCAACTCGGGGTTGCACCCGGCACGGTGTCGAGGAACCTGGGTTACGCGCACCTGCCCGCATTCAGCCGAGCGTTTCGCACTGCGCACGGGATCTCACCGCAGCGCTTCCAAGCCCAGTCCGTCGAACGCGCCCTCTGGCTACGTTCTGTGCCGCGCGCCGCGGAGCCGAGCGCTCGGGTTCTTCACACCCACTGAACGAGTTGCCACACGATTCCGTTGGGGTCGACGAACTGGCAGTAACGCTCACCCCACGGTTCCGTCTCCGGTTCGGTGACGACGGAGGCACCTTCAGCAGCGATGCGGGCGAACTCGGCGTCGACATCGTCGACCACGAATGCAATGAGCAAGCCTTGACCGGCCGGACCTGCGACGAAGTCGGGCTTGAACGTCCCGAGCCCGGTGCGCAGGAAGACCACGTTCACCCCGGCATCCGGATGATTCAGGGAAACGAAGCCGTCATCGGCCATGGCCTCGGTGAAACCGAAATGGGTTTTCGCGAAGTCTGCCGATGCGTCGGTGTCGGCGACGTTCAAGGACAGAGCAGTGCTGGTGATTTTCATCGTGGGCCTCCCATGATCGATAAACCTTATGCAGTGCATACAGTATGCACCGTATAAGGTATACCGCCGTTGAGGTATTCCCGATTTCTGGAGACGACTGATGGCACGCGAACTGATCGACCTGCTCTGGCGCGATCACCCCCTCGCACCGAAGGGTGGCACCCGCGGCCCGCGAGCGAAGGTCACCACCTCACAGGCGGTCGACGTCGCGATCTCCGTCGCGAATACCGACGGCCTCGACGCCGTGACGGTCCGCCGATTGGCCGCCGACCTCGGAATCTCGGGCATGGCGGTGTACACCCACGTCGGATCCCGCGACGATCTGCTGGTGCTCATGGTCGACGCCGTACACGGACGCAGCCCACTCCTGCCGTACGGGAACATGACCTGGCGCCAACGTGTGCGTCGGGTCGCCGAGGAAGAACTTGCCCTCTATACGGAGCATTGGTGGCTCCTGGACATCTCCGATCAGCGCTCCGCGTTGGGTCCGGGAACTATCGCGAAGTACGACCACGAACTTCACGCCTTCGACGGCACGGGACTGACCGACATCGACCGGGACTCCGCCCTGACATTTGTCGCCGACTTCGCCCGATCCTCGGCGCAAGCGCGGCGCCCTGACCCCCGAGCAGCCGACATGGCCGAGGTGTGGTCGTCCTGGAACCAGCGTCTGGCTGCTTATCTCGGCGACGACTTCCCGCTGGCGCAGCGAGTCGGAGGGGCGGCCGGCGAGGCCAAGAACTCCCCGTACAGCCCCGAGGCGGCCTGGGAGTTCGGGCTGGACCGGGTACTGGACGCCCTGGACGGCCTCATTCACATCGAATGACATTCCTGCAATTCGTGGGAGACAATGTGTCCGTGCAGCGTTTCGGTTGGTCTCGACGGTCCGACGGCGACCCTTCGTTGTTCGAACCGCGAGAGCTGTTGCACGCCTACGAGAATCGATCGACCCGAGAGGTACGAGATTCCGGCGAGCTTCTCATCGAGATTCCGCTGAGCGACGCGAGCATCGTCGAGATCACCGTTCTTGATGCCTCTGCGGGCTGGATCGACTCCCGCGTGCGAGGACTCTGCAGTTCACTGGACAAGATCGACCGCCGGGCTCAACGCGTACTTCGAGGGGGATTCACCATCGGCTGGATCGAACTCGAATCGGAGCGCCACGGCGTCATCGACTACTGGGAAAACGGGGTCAACAACGAATACCCCATCTCCATCGTGTGGAACGGAAACTCCTGGGAAGAAGCGGCAAGCACCTAGCCTCGAAATCAGGGGCATATATCCACGAAGACGGGGTAGACGAGTACATACCAGCGGCACATCGACTCAACTCCAGGCGTGGTGGACAATGTTTCTCAGCGACCAGTCAATTCGTCACCACACCCGCCGTTTCGGAGCAGCTCTGTCGCCTTCACACAAGTGGCCTCCGCCCACCGAAACACAGCGCATCGCACGCTGGAGTGAGCGGTCTGAGATGCTCGGCGCGCTGTCGGTACTCCTGTTCTGGGCTTTCGGCTTCGGTATCCTGCTGGGCGTCGGCGCGATCACAACAGGAATCTTCGCGCTCCGACGTCACCCGAAGAAGTCTGGCGGGCATCTGCTCTCGAATGCCCGCCAGCTGCCATGGGATGCAATAGTCGGCCTCTTCACCGGATTCATCGGTCTGGCACTGAGCGGCTGGTTCTTCGTGGTGGTCCTACCCAACATGTAGCCCTCTGCTAGCCGAGTCCGTTCGCGGAGGTGGCCAGCGCTCGGAGTTCACGTCGGAGGATCTTGCCGGTAGTGGTGAGCGGCAAGCTGTCGATGAACGTGATCTCCCTCGGGTACTGGTAGAAAGCAAGGCGACTTTTCACGTGGGTCTGCAACTCCTGACGGAGCTCCTCCGAGGAGTTCGACCCCTCGGACAGTACGACAAAAGCGTGAACCGCTTCGCCTCGCAACGGATCCGGAACACCGATGACACCTGCCATGGCTACCTCGTCGTGCGAGAGCAGGCACTCTTCGATCTCTCCGGGGCCGATTCGGTACCCCGCGGACGAAATGACGTCGTCGGCACGTCCCTGGTACCAGAAGTTCCCGGCGTCATCAGTCCGACCCAGATCACCGGTGTGAATCCAACCGTCGTACACCTTTTCATCGGTCTTCGACGACTGGTTCCAATATCCGAGGAACTGTCCGGGATTGCCTGCCTTCACACAGATCTCGCCTACCTCACCAATCTCGACCGGCTCGCCGAGTGGATCGAGGAGGGTGACTTCGAAGCCGGGGAAGGCGCGACCCATCGAGCCGCTGGCGGGACTCCACTTCGACCGCGAAGTCCCGATGGTCAGATTCATTTCCGTCTGCCCGTAGAACTCGTTGACATCTACACCGAGCGTGCTCGCAACCCAGGCCTGCAGGGCTTCACCGAGCGCCTCACCACCAGTTCCCAATGCCCGCAACTGAATACCACGGGCAGCAGTCTTGTCGATGCCGATACTTCGCATCTGCTTGAGCGCAGTGGGCGGAATGAAGGCGCCCGTCACCTTGTGGCGGCTCAGAATCTCGACCGCACGCGAAGGCGTGAATTTGTCGGGCGTCGCAACTACGGGGCACCCCAACGCAAGTGCGGGGAACAGTACGTCGAACAAACCACCGATCCAGGCCCAGTCTGCCGGCGTCCAGAAGACGTCTCCCAGCTGCGGAGCATTGTCGAACGCCGTCCGCATACCGGGCATGTGCGCCAGGAGAATTCGGTGCCCGTGGAGCGCGCCTTTCGGATTCCCGGTCGTCCCTGAGGTGTAGATGATGATGGCATGTGAATCGGGGCCGGTAGCCACCAATTCCGCGCTTTCTGCGGCCTTGTCGACGAGGCTGTGGAAATCGAGGATTTGCACGGGCGTCGAATCGGAGAGCTGATCGAGCCTTCCGACCACGATTACGGCTTCGAGACCCGGTATCTCACCGATTCCGTCGGCAACTCTTTCATAGCAGTCCTTGTCGACCACAAGAACTTTCGCGCCGGAGTCACGCATCCGATGTACTAACGCATCCGATCCGAACTTGACCGAAAGTGGAACGGTGACCATTCCGGACCGGAAGGCGCCCAGATGTGTCGCCAGAACCTCGATTCCCTGTGGGACCATCACACCGACGCGATCGCCTGAGACCAGGCCGAGATCCGCGAGCACGGTCGCGAACTTTCGGCTCATCGTGGCGACTTCACCGAATGTGTACCGCGCCCAGTGCCCACCGGTGTCTACGACGAGGGCCAGATCATCGGGATTCTGTACATCGACACATGCGTGCGCAATGTTGAAGTGCTCTGGCACAGCCCATTCGAAGTGTTCTGCTTCGAGGTCCTGCCACCATGACATATGCCGCCGAGAACTCACCGAGCACCCACTTCGAGGTCGAGGGAATGGGTCTCGCCTACCAGGAATGAGAACTCGCCGGAGAAGACAAGGTCTCCGTCTTGGTTGACCAGTGAGCCTTTCGACGTCACGATCGCGGTCTCACCGTCCGAGCGAGGGCGCACCGACAGCACTTCCGACACCGCATGCACCGAGTCGCCGAGGTAAGTCGGCCGGTGGAATCTGACCTGATCGAGCCCGTAGAAGCACTGCAGGTAACGGGGGTCCAACTCCACCAGACCGAGCAAGGTGGACAACATGAGGGCACCGTGGGCGATCTGGCGACCGAAGCGCGTCTGCTGCGCGTAGTCGGGGTCGAGGTGAAGAGGATGGCGGTCCCAGGTGAGGTCGGCGAAACTTCGCACATAGTCTTCGGTGACGACCCGCGGGTCCGTCACCGCAATGTCTCCGACAGAGATCTCTTCGAAACTCTTTGTGATCATTGAAGTTTCCTCTATTAGTTGACAACCGTGGAGCGTTGATCGACCGGCGGCAGATACGCCCCGTTGTCATCGATGTACATGTCGCGACTTCCTTCGTCGAGGTCGGTGTCACGGACGAAGTAGACGCTGATCAGCGAAATAACCGACAGGGCAGCGATATACACAGCGACCGCAAACGATCCGCCGGTTGCGCGAACCAACATGGCGGCAACCATCGGCGCGATTGCGCCACCCAAGAGCACCCCGATCTGAAAAGCGATGGACGCTGCGCTGTACCGCACCCGTGCGTCGAACAGTTCCGCGATGAACGTCGCCTGCGGCCCGTACGAGATGCTGAGCATGAATGCGCCGACTGCCAATGCGCCGGTGGTGATCCAGAAGTTGCCGGTATCTATCGCGGCGAATGCAACGAAGACCCACACTCCCATGCCGGTGATGCCGACCATCAGGATCCGGCGTCGGCCGAATCTTTCGGACAGTTGACCGAAGATCGGAATGAAGATGACTGCAACGAGCGCGGACACCATGACCGCTCCGAGCATGAGGTTTCCGGACAGCAGATCGAACTGATCGGCGTAGGTCAGGCTGTAGGTGTTGAGGATGTAGAAGTAAGCGCCCGTGCTGATCATCGAACCTGCGGCAAGAATGATTTGACGAGGGTAGTTCTTGAACGCGTCGACCATCGGAATCTTGACCGCAGTGTTCTGCTGCTTCACGCGAGCGAATGCGGGAGTCTCTTCCAACGCGGTGCGAATGTAAAGCCCAACGGCGACCAACGCGATACTCAGCAGGAAGGGAATCCTCCACCCCCACACCAGGAATTGGTCCCCGGTGAGCGCCTTGGTGCCGAACATGACGGCCGTCGCCAGCAGAAGGCCAGCAGGCACACCGACCTGCGGCATACTGCCGTAGAAGCCGCGGCGGTTCTTGGGTGCGTATTCCACAGCAGTCAGAACTGCACCGCCCCACTCACCCCCGACGCCGAAGCCCTGAATCAGTCTCAGCAATACGAGAAGAATCGGGGCCCACACACCGATCTGGGCGGAGGTCGGAAGGACGCCGACCAGGAACGTCGCTGCTCCCATCAAGAGAAGTGCGAGCACCAAGACCTTCTTGCGTCCGATGCGGTCGCCGAAGTGGCCCATCACAACACCGCCGAGTGGCCGCGCCAGGAAGCCGACCGCGAAGGTGGCGAAGGAAAGAATTGTCGCCAGCGCGGGGTCTGCGTCCGAAAAGAACAGCGGCGCAAAGACCAACGCGGCGGAGGCGCCGTAGATCTGAAAGTCGTACCACTCGATCGTGGTGCCGACCAGAACCGATCCGGCCACACGCCGCAGGGCAGGCCTGTCGACAGTTGCGGGAGATGGGGGATTCGCGTCGTTCATGTCATTGCTCCTTGTATGGAGTGCCCTGTTAGCTCTCGCACCGAGAGGGAGGCTCGACAAGGAGACTATGCAGTGATCCAGGGCACAGTCAAGCTTTTTTCAATCGATCGATTGATTAGTTGAGATGCAATTTGCCAGTACACAAACAGCTATCAATCGACTGATTGACAGCCGGTCGATTTCGGCGGCGATGCTAGCATGATTGGGCAACCAACCGAAATGAGGATCATGGACCTGGGGCGCGTTCAACGGGCGGCAGTCACGCTGTTCGCGACGAAAGGATTCGCCGCCACCGGCATTCGTGAGCTCGGAGCCGAAGCCGGCATCAACTCGGCAACGCTCTACCACTACGTCGGCAGCAAAGAGTCACTGTTGGCCTCGATCATTCGGTCTTGCCTCGACGAGCTGACGCAGTCGGGAGAGCGGGCAATGCGCCGAAGCGCCGATCCCGTAGTCCAGCTCGCCGGCCTGGTGTCGTCACACGTCGGCATTACCGCCGTCAACCAACTGACTGCCCGCGTCGCCGAGTACGAGATGCGCGGGTTGACCGGAGACAACCGCATCGAGTTGCAGACCCTGCGCGACGAGTACGAGCAACTTTTCGGACAGATCCTCGAACGCGGACAACGCGTGGGCGCCTTCGACATCGAAGATCTGGCATTGAGCCGACTCGCGATACTCGAGATGTGTACCGGGGTCGCGCATTGGTACCGGCCCGGTGGGCGTCTCGAGTTGGAAGATGTCCAGCGATTCTTCGTCAGCACCACGTGCAAGCTTCTGTCGGTTCCGTCCGACGAACTGCACGGTGTGGAGTTCATTCACGACGTCCGAAAGCTGGACAGCGAGCCCGAGACTCAGTCCTCCGAGATCTGGGGAACAACTGCACAGAGCGAATTCGCGCGACAGTCCGAGCCTTAACCGCCCCCCGAAACTCCCGGCTCTGGTACGAACTGAACATGCAACTACCCGCGGACTGTCATGTTCACAGCGAGTGGTCGTGGGACACCGGCGGACCGCTGTCGCACGCATCCGGACGAATGCAACAGACTTGCGCGCGTGCCGAAGCAATCGGATTGCCGGCGTTGGTGTTCACCGAGTATCTCGACTTCGATGCTCGGTGGCGCACAACCGCCGCAGATCTTATGCCCCATCAACATCACCTGCTGAGCACCGACGGCTATGTCCGCGCACCGATCCTCGACGTCGACGGCTATCTCGACAGCATCGAACGATGCCGACACCGTTTTCCTGAATTGCGGATACTCACCGGCGTCGAGTTCGGACAACCGCACCTGCACGAAGCGCAGGCGTCACACCTCCTTGATCTCGGTGTCATCGACCGGGTATTGGGTTCCTTGCACACCCTCGAAGTCGGCGACGATCGGAGTGAACCGAACACTCTGTTTCGAAAGTGGAGCGCCGACGAAGTCATGTGGGCATACCTCGATGAGATCCCGCGTATGGTGGCTGGCTCTCGGACCTTCGAGGTGTTCACCCATATCGACTACGCGGTGCGTGCATGGCCGATCGAAAGTGCCGGACCTTTCGATCCCCGTCGATTCGAAGAGGGATTCCGAAATGCGATGCGCGCCATCGCCGACAGCGACCGGATCCTCGAGATGAACACCCGTCGGCTGTGGCCCTGGATACCCCAATGGTGGAGCGAAGAGGGAGGTAAAGCGGTGACATTCGGCAGCAATGCACATGTGCCCGAAGCTCTGGCAGCCAATTTTCCGGAAGCGACCGCGATGCTCGCGCACTACGGATTCCGTCCGGGTCAACGTCCCGAGGAGTATTGGACCCGCTGATCCACCTGATTCCAGACCGATATTTCCGTGAGCTCGGGTTGTCGGAGACGGATCAACCCGCAATAGTCGATGTATGGATCGGTACAAAATCACGATGCCCGACGGCTCTTCGACCGAGGAACCTTTCAACTCCGACAAGGAAGCAATCACTTGCGCAGTGGATGCGAACCGAGGAGTCAGCAAGAACCTCGTAGTCGAAAAATACACGGCCGACGGTCATCTGGTTCCAACCGCGCAGGCGCCTGCGAAACACACAGGTCGTCACAAGAAGAACCGTTCGAAGAGTTGAAAACTCGACTAGTACACAACTCTCGAACTCGGAGTGTGGCGATCGGATGCGTGACGCAGAAGTAGTTGGATCGCGTGCTCGACAGTTGCACCGAGGACAGCTTCGGGGTCGCCCGAGAAAACTTGCTTCTCCGTTTCGGCCGTCCCATGGTCGACGATTCCGAACCACACAGTTCCGGATCGAACGTTCTCCTGGGCATCAGGACCGGCTTCACCGGTGACGGCCAGCGCCAGCGCCGCACCCAAGTCAACGATCCGCAGTGGCGACCGTCAGACCACGCTCTTCGACCACGGTGGCCGGTCGACTGCACAGCGCGTCAAGGTCCTTGTCCGACGGAAAGTCCGGGGCGCGGATCGCCATTCATATGTTGTCCCTCTTGTCTTCACTCCTCCCAACCCCCGGTTGATGTGCCGGCCCCACTCCGCTTTCGCTGGAAGCCGATTCAGTCGCCTCCGCGGCGGGTTGCTCGTCAGCAGGGGATGCAGTTCTTCCACCAGGAGTCTCTTCCGCCGGTGGTGCCTTGAACTCAGAATCGACGACAGGTTCGCCGGCCCCTCCAGTATTCGGCCCACCAGAACTCTCGGCCTCCTTGAAGGCCGACTTCTTTGCGGTTTCCTGACGTCCCTCGTAGGGCGGCACAGCCGGTTCGGATGCGGTGGGCTCGGCGGGCGTCGTCTCGGTTCCTTCTACCCCCGAGATAGTCTCCTCGTCGTCGAACGAGCCGGAAGGGCGATCGACCGGACCGCCGCCTGGTTCATTCGAGCCCGTGCCTCGGGAGCCCGGGGCTCCACGCGCAGACTGCGGTTCTTCGGACGCCCGTTCACCAGATTCGTTTGTCATGACTAACCCTTCGCCATCATGCGACTCGCGACGCGGCCTGCAGACGGGATGATTTCCGCACGGGGAGTCGACAAGTCCTCATTTCCAGTGAACTCGGCACAAAATTGGAAGTCAACGCCTCCCCGTAGCCGGTAGGTTCCCGCCGCCTACATGTCACTGACCCCTTGCGAACTACACCCTTCGAAAGTGCGTCGAGCGCACTCGTCGATCACATCAGCCACACGTGACCGACGCGTGAGTTGACGGCGCTGCACGATCGCCCCGTTTCCGTTGCTGAACACCTTGTCCAAGGAGGCCGTGACTTGCTCGAATTCTCCGAATGCAGTCAACGCAGGTTCGACGTGATCCACCAATTGCCGAACCGCTTGGTGTGCAGTCAGCAAGCGCACGGATTCCACGTCCAACGACCTCCCGTCGAGTCCGTCACGCGCCGCCCGCCAGCAAGCCGCGCGGAGTAGCTCGTGATCGACGGCAGGCGCTGCTTCACCTTTCGTGATCGCGGCGGATGCGGTACCGACGAGTGCCTGCACCAGTGTGGCCAGAGTCATCGTCTCCTCCACGGTGGCGGGCACGTCGCTGATCCGAATCTCCACGGTGGGAAGGTGATCCGACATACGTACATCCCAATAAACCATGTGTGGATCGAGAATGACCCCTGTCTCCAGCATCGCTGCAACAGCATCTTCGTAGTGCGCCACGGACTCGAAGCAGGGCGGCGGACCCGAACTGGGCCATCGGCCGAACAGAACGTAACGCCAACTCGCATAACCGGTATCGCGACCGGCGCTGATCGGAGAGTTCGCCGTCAATGCCAACAAGGTCGGTAACCAAGGGCGCAGATGGTTGATGATCTGGACCGATCGTTCTCGATCTTCCACACCGACATGAATGTGGCAACCACACATCACACCTTCGGTGATCGCTCCGAACTGACCGGCCATTCGCTGGTATCGCGACGTTTGAGTGATCTCGTCTACCGGCGGATCGTAGAACGGCGTCCCGACTGCGATGAGTTGACAACCCACACGGGCAGCGGCGTCGGCGGTGACGGCACGGGACTCACAGAGTTGATCACGAAGATCACGAATATGGCTTCCGATCGAAGTGGACGTCTCCACCTGACAGCGTGTGAGTTCGAGTTGCAGCGAGATACCGAGTTCCCGCCCGGCGGCAGCAACCTCGGAGTTGCGCAGAGTGGGATGTCCAGTCTGCGGATCGCAGAGCAAGAACTCCTCTTCGACACCGAGAGTCGGTGTACCTACCGAGAATATGTCGGGAGTCGGCTTCGCGTTCATAGGCCTTCCTCGCACCGGTTTTCATCCACTTCCGATACTTCGAGCGTACGACCTTCTACCCCTTTCGGCACTACTCCAACCGTTTCATCCAGTCACCGATCGGGTAGTTGCCCTGTGGACCGACGACGAGCGAAGAATCGCAAGTCTTCATGAGCTCAGGATGGAGTGTGCCGTGACAAACGCGAGCGAAAGTTCACCGGTAGATGACGAACACACAAATCGATCGCACGTAGGGGAGGCAATCAGCGACGGTCGCAACTATCCCGGATACCTGCTGATCGGGCTGGGCCTGGCAACACTCGGATTGACCTTGGTGGCAGCAGGTTACGGATTTCGTGGTTGGGCAGTCATTGCCGGCGTCGTGTGCGTGGTGTCCTTCATCGTCGGAACACTGGCCATCTTGATGGAACACCGACGGGTCAAACGACTGGAAGGTCAGGAACTCTTCGATCACGAAGGGCACTGAACCGACCGCTCGAGTCGTATTCTGCTCAAGCAGAATACGACTCGAGCAGAACACAGCTCAGTGAGTGCGGAGCTGCTCGATCAGCTCACCCTTGTTCAGCTTCGAATAGCCGTGCAGATCGAGTTCCTTGGCACGTTTCTTCAGCTCGTCGACTGTCCACTCCTCGTACGGCGAGGATTGTCCGCCGGACTTGGCGACATTCGACCGCCCTCGATTGGCGGCCGCATTGGAGATTCGGGCCGCCTTCTCCTTGGAATCGCCCTTCTCGCGTAGCTCTTCGTAGAGTTCTTGATCCTTGAGTTGAGGTTGTGAGTCCTTGCGAGCCACTGTTTCGTCCCTTCACTCGTCTTCACTCCGACGGTGTGGCCGAACTGGCAATTCGGCCACACCGTCGGAGTGAACGTACGTCGGCACTCAGGATGTAGGCGGCACCTCGAAACGCCCCCACACGCGGTGCGTCTTCAGAAGCTGAGCCAGCGAGGCGAGCGCTCCTTCCGCGTCTGCATCGACGACGACTCCCAATGCAGACTCGTCGATACCGGCCGCAGCCAGCGCACTCATGCTCTCTCCCCAACCACCAATTGCCTTGCTGTGACGATACATTTCGTTCAGCAGAGTCTCCACCCGTGGATCCAACTTTCCCTCGCCTATCCGAGAAACGTCGCCGCTCAGCAGGATTGCATCGAATTCGATCGAACGAGCTGTGAGGTACGTTCGCTGCACCGTCACCGCGTCGTCACCGTCCCCGATGGTTCCACCGTGCGGGCCGAGGATCAGCGGCACCATGCCGGCGTCGAAGATCTTGTCTCGAACCGCGACAACCGTTTCGAGATCGGAGTTCTCATCGACCAGTAGTGCGATGATCCTTCCGTCTACCGGCCATTCCGCACCAACCTGGGACAGTGCAGGGCTGAGCTCCGGATCACTCAACGGCTCGGTCGGTTCGGGAACCGGAAGGCCAAGCCCCCCTGCGACGATCGACACGAGACCCGCGTCGATATTTGCCAAGATGCCCAGATTCCGGGTCTTGATGTTCTCCTCGTAGCACTTACCCAATTCGAAGGTATACGCCTGCGCGACGTGCTCCTGTTCGACAGGGGAGAGACTGCGATAGAAGAGTCGAGCTTGCGAGAAGTGATCGTCGAACGACGCCGGCGCCTGCCTCACCTTTCGCCCTGAAACTTCTTCGGGCACCTCGATATAGGCCGCGCTCTCCGCCGAGGCCAAGAACGGGCACCCACCGTCCAACGAATTGGGATGGTACGGCGCAACTCCGGTATGTACACCGTCCTGATGAAAGCCGTCGCGAAGCATGTCGTTGACAGGCGCGTGAGCCCGGTTGATCGGGATCTGATCGAAATTGGGGCCACCGAGTCGCGTGATCTGGGTGTCGAGGTACGAGAACAAACGTGCCTGCAGGAGACGATCGTTGGTGATGTCGACACCCGGAACCAAGTGACCCGGATGGAATGCAACCTGCTCGGTCTCGGCGAAGAAGTTCGTCGGATTGGCGTCGAGTGTCATCGTTCCGATGACCTGAACCGGCGCGAGTTCTTCGGGCACGATCTTGGTGGGATCCAATAGATCTATGCCTTCGAACATTTCGTCTTCGGTATCAGGGAACACCTGCACGCCCAGATCCCAGGACGGATATGCGCCCGCCTCGATGGCGTCGGCAAGATCGCGTCGATGGAAATCCGGATCCACACCGCCGGCGATCTGCGCTTCCTCCCACACGAGTGAATGCACTCCGGCGGCCGGCTTCCAGTGGAATTTCACCAGATTCGTCTCGCCGTCGGCATTCACGAGCCTGAACGTGTGAATACCGAAGCCCTCCATCATGCGATAGGAGCGCGGGATGCCGCGATCGGACATGTTCCACAATGTGTGCGCCGTGGCCTCGGTGTGCAGCGACACGAAATCCCAGAATGTGTCGTGCGCGCTCTGCGCCTGCGGGATCTCGCGGTCCGGGTGGGGTTTCGCGGCATGGATGATGTCCGGGAATTTGATGCCGTCCTGGATGAAGAACACCGGGATGTTGTTGCCCACCAGGTCGAAGACACCTTCGTCGGTGTAGAACTTGGTGGCGAAACCGCGTGTGTCGCGTACGGTGTCCGCCGAACCTCGTGAACCCAGCACCGTCGAGAACCGCACGAACACCGGGGTTCGAGCACCGGAAGCGAACACCGATGCTTTACAGATGTTTTCGGCTGCGCCATTCGCCAGGAACATTCCGTGTGCGGCCGCCCCGCGGGCGTGGACGACGCGCTCCGGAATTCGCTCGTGATCGAAGTGTGTGATCTTCTCACGCAGGTGGTGGTCTTGAAGAAGAGTCGGGCCGCGCTCGCCGGCAGTGAGTGAGTGGTCGGTCTCGTAGAGACGTGTACCGGTTGCGGTGGTGAGGTACTCCCCCCGCTGGCCGCGACCGTTTCCCTTCACCTTCTCCTCGGCACCCGCGACGGTACGCACCTCCGGCTGCCGCTGGTCATCCTTGGGCGGCAACGGCTGTCGAGGCTTGACCGGCTCTTTCAGGTCCGGCGCTTTCGGGGCCGGTGCACCTGGGACGGACTGAGATGAAGGCATCGAACAGCTCCTCTTGATCGTCATGCTGGGCGCAAGAATCTTGTTACGCCCTATGTAAGTAGAGATTTCAAACTGAACGCGGAGCCACGACTCACCCCCGGCTGGGATCAATCCCCGGCCGAGGGTGACGAGTGCGTCAGGGCTATTGCTCGGACTTCTGTCGCGCTTCGTCCGCGGCCGCTTCTGCGCGAGCCTTCTCGGCTTCTGCCTCTTTCTTCGCGACTTCTCGCTGGCTTTCGGCCTTGTCCTGCTGGGCGCGGCCCTCTCGGGTCAAACTGTCGTTTCCGGAAACCGCACCCACGGCTTCCTTGGCCTTACCCTTGACGTCCTCTACGACGCCTTTGATTCCCTCGCTGGGACCGCTCTTGTCATCTGGCACGTTGACCCTCCAATACGTTTCGGATTGTTGCTCAGGAATCCCACACAGGTAGGAATCCCCCACAGAAGGCCCTACCCCGTCGAAATTCGCATAAACATCCGTGCACCGACACGCCGCAACGCGTACAAGAAGCGGCCACCGAGGGGAGTGCCGTTCACTCTCGTGTGTTATTCAGTGCTCATGAGCCAGTTACAGACCGATCCCCCCGTGGGCGGAACGCTGTCCACGATTCGCGCGCTTGCGCCCAACCTGGCTCCGATCGAGCGATGCGTCTCGAACATCTCAAATAGCAAACAGCATTCTCAGAAACTGTTTACCGGGCACAGGAATTGGCGGGACTCGTTCCAGAAGGGGAAGAGGTCGGTGGTGGTGGCCGTGGGGTGGTCGATCTCGGCGAGAGTGTAGAAATCGAGAATCGTCCGCCCGGCGGTTGCGCTGACCTCGCATGCCTGCAAGCTCAGTTTCGCCTCCGCCACGAAGCCGATACTGCGGGCGAAAGGTCCGAGGATCCCGGCATTGACAAAACCCTCGAGGTTTTGTCCCCACTGGTTGTAGTCCGACTGCAAAGCAAAGCTGCATGTTTCACCGAACAACTCGGTGCAGGTTGTCGGCTTCCCACCGATCGTGTGAACCGTATCGGCGAGCTCGTGCGAAGTACCTTCGCGCGGTGATCCGGAAAGGAGAAGCAAGACGGCGACGGCCAAGGCAACCACCAGAAGGATGCTCGCGGCCGTTGCCAGTATCGCCTTCACAATCCCTCGATCCACGTAAGTTCATGAGGGGAACCGTTTTTGGAACACCGGTCACTGGATTTGTACCCGTGACACTCGGGGTCCAAACATCGACCAGGCTGGGAGCCGTGCATCAGGCTGGGGGGGTCGCGAGAGGATCTGTGGGAAAAAGCCGGGGGAGGATCGACACTCCCTTCCACTATCAATGTATATCGCACCGGGGGCCTTGCGGCAAGGCCCGGGTAGTGCCGCAGAATGGCTCTTCCGATCCCGCACGACCCACTACGGGATCGGAACAGCCAGCGGAAGTGAGGGCACGTGCCAACCCAGGGATACGAAGAAGAACTGCGATCCGAGCGGAACTATGTGGAGGGGCTCTACGCTCGCCTCGATGCGGAGCGCGCCCGAGTCAAGGGCAGGTACAACACCGCTCTGCGCGGAAACGGCGAAGCACTCATGGAACGCGACGCCGAGGTGCGCGCGCTCGCCAAAGAGGTGAAGAGGCTGGACGTAGCCGACAACGGCCTGTGCTTCGGCCGGTTGGACTCGCTGTCGGGTGAGACTTCGTACATCGGCCGAATCGGCCTTCTCGATGCGGACAACGACTACGAACCGGTGCTGCTCGATTGGCGGGCGCCGGCATCTCGCCCGTTCTACGTTGCCACCGCTGCAAACCCGGAGAACATGCGTCGACGCCGTCAGTTCCACACACGCAGTCGACACGTGGTCGATTTCACCGACGAGGTACTCGGGCGCCCTGACGGCGCGGAACACGACACCCACAGCGATTCCGCCTTGCTCGCTGCGGTTAACGCACCGCGAGGTGAGGGCATGCGCGACATCGTGGCCACGATCCAGGCCGAGCAGGACGACATCGTCCGACTCGAACACCCCGGGGTGCTGGTGATCGAAGGTGGCCCCGGTACCGGGAAAACCGTCGTCGCCTTGCACCGCGTCGCCTACCTGCTCTACACGCAGCGAGAGCGAATGGAACGTCACGGCGTTCTCGTGGTCGGGCCGAACCCGGCGTTCCTGAACCACATCGGCCGCGTGCTGCCCTCGCTGGGCGAGTCCGACGTGGTGTTCATGACCACCGGTGATCTCGTTCCGGGTTTACGCGTCACCGCCGAGGACGCTCCTGAGGCCGCTGGGCTCAAAGGCTCGCTGAAGATCCTGGACGTTCTCGGCGCAGCGATTGCCGATCATCAGCGATTGCCCGAGAACCCGTTGTTGATCGAATTGGCGGACGTCACAGTGCGAATCGACGCCGAAACTGCGGAGTGGGCCCGAGAAGAAGCTCGTTCGAGCGGACTCCCCCACAACGACGCTCGCACTGTGTTCACCGAAATCGTCACCTGGGCACTGACCGAGCGGGCGATAGCGCGGATCGGCAAGGGATGGTTGACACGCAGTGACCGTGAAGCCTGGGAACAAGTGCGCGCAGATCTGACCGCAGAGTTGGCGGAGAATGACGCGTTTGCCGCCGCACTCGACGCACTCTGGCCGATCCTGACACCGAAAGAGCTACTGACACAGCTGTTTACTTCGCCGGAACGCCTACGCAAGGCAGGCGCAGACGAGACACTGTTGCGCCGAGAGGGCGATGCCTGGACGGTGTCCGACGTTCCGCTTCTCGACGAATTGGTGGACATGCTCGGCCGGGACAAGCCCGTCGACCAGAGTGCCGAACGTGAACGCCGCGACGAGGCTGCGTATGCAGCGGGCGTGCTGGACATGATGATCAGTCGCGAAGACTTGATGGACGACGAGGATCATCTCCTCGCCCAGGACATGCTGTACGGCGAGGACCTGGCGGATCGTTTCGTCGAACGCGATACCCGGGAGCTCGCCGAACGCGCTGCTGCTGACCGAGACTGGACGTACAGGCATATCGTGGTCGACGAGGCACAAGAGCTGTCCGAGATGGACTGGCGAGTCCTGATGCGCCGTTGCCCGGACCGGTCTTTCACGGTGGTAGGCGATCTCGCGCAACGACGTTCACCCGCAGGTGCTCGCTCGTGGGCGACGATGATGGAGCCGTACGTTCCCGGCCGCTGGATCTACCGATCCCTGTCGGTGAACTATCGCACCCCCGCCGAGATCATGAGCGTCGCCGCCGCCTTGCTCGCCGAGTTCGCGCCAGACGTCCAGCCACCCGAGTCCGTCCGCGCCTGCGGGGTCCAACCGTGGTCCAAGCGAATCTCCGCCGACGAACTAGCCTCCGCCATCGACGAATTCAATCAGGACGAGGCCGGACGCGAGGGTACGAGCGTCGTCATCGGACCTGCGAGTGTGCCCGGCGCTGTGCCGGTTTCGGAAACGAAGGGCCTCGAGTTCGATGCCGTGCTCGTCGTGGAACCGGAGCGAATCATCGCCGACGGCCCACGCGGTGCGTCTGAACTCTATGTCGCCCTCACCCGCGCGACCCAACGTCTCGGCGTCCTACACGAGGGGCCATTGCCGCACGCATTGACCGGGCTCGTCCGGGTCGGGACGGCCAGATCACCGCAATCGTTCGCGGCGAGCGATCGTGCTGTGTAGGCCTTCGGCAGCAGCGCGCACGTAGGACACCTGGCTCTCGGGGACGAAGCGACTGGTGGGACCGGTGACACTGATGGCCGCGACGGGTTTGTCATTGGTTCCGAATACCGGCGCCGCAACGCATGCGAGACCCGGCGCTGATTCCTCGCGCTCGAACGCAATACCGGTCTCGACCACTCGGTTCAGTTGGGTGTTGAGAATGCCGGGCGCAACAATTGTGTGCGGGGTTCGGCGCGTCATCGGCTCCGACAGCACCTCGCGGCGAAACTCGTTGTCGGAGAATGCCAGGAGCGCCTTGCCGATTGCGGTGCAATACAGCGGTATCCGGCCACCGGTCCGGGACGGTGAGTTGGCTTGCCGGTGTCCGCCGATCTTCGCGACGTATACGACGTCGTGGCCGTCACGGACCCCCAGGTGGACTGTCTCGTGGGTCCGCTCGTACAGGTCCTGGAGGAACGGCATCGCCATCTCCAGGAGGCTACGTTCGAGAGAGGCGAGCATGCCGAGTTCGAAGAGGCCGCCGCTGAGCCGATAGCCACCGTCGATACGGTCGAGTAGCCGGTTCGCGACCAGTTCGTTGGCCAGGCGGTGCACCGTCGCCTTGTGCAGGCCCGTCCGCTGGACCAGGGTGGCCAGAGGCAACACGTGGTCGTCGGCCCGGAAGGCGCGCAGGATCGTCACCGCCTTGCCGAGCACGGTGTCGAGGTTTGCGCTGCCAGTCACCTCCCCAGCGTATCGCTGAGTGAGACAGTTCCCTGGCGCAATCTCGGTGCCGCGGCGAAAGTAGTGGCCATGAGCCAGCCCACGAATACCAGTACAGCTAGCGAGACCGACATCGCAGCTGCTGCGGACCGCCTCGCAGCCGCCATCGCGAGCGGCACTCCCTGCGCGCCAGTACGCGATCTGATCGGCGCCGACGACCTCGTCGCCGCCTACGCTGTCCAGCGCCGCGTCGACGAAATCCGTCGGCAGGCGGGGGCCGTGGTCGTAGGCCGCAAGATCGGCCTGACCTCGGTGGCAGTCCAGCAGCAGCTCGGTGTCGACCAGCCCGACCTCGGCGTGCTGTACGCCGACATGGAGTTCCCCGCCGGCGGCGCCATCCCCATGAGCCGTTTGATCCAGCCCAAGGTCGAAGCGGAAGTTGCCTTCGTGCTCGGTGCCGACCTCGTGGATGGACCGCTGGACAACGCGCAGGTGCGCGGTGCGATCGACTACGCCGTCGCCGCGATCGAGATCTGCGACAGCCGCATCGAGTCGTGGGACATCAAGTTCGGTGACACCGTCGCCGACAATGCGTCCTCGGGCGTGTACGTCCTGGGAACCGAACGACGCACCCTCGACGAGGTGGAACCTGCCGGCGTCGTCATGTCGATGTCCGTCGACGGCACCGAGGTGTCCACCGGCGTCGGAACCGCCTGCCTGGGCGATCCGATCGAAGCCGTCGTCTGGCTCGCCCGCACTGCACGTGAGTTGGGGCAGCCGCTGACCGCAGGGCAGGTGATCCTGTCCGGCGCTCTCGGCCCCATGGCACCGGTCACCGCAGGCAACGAAGTCACCGTGACCGTCTCCGGGCTCGGTTCCGTCACCACCAGTTTCTCCAGCGAAGAGGACAACGCATGAGCAAGGTCAAGGTCGCGATCATCGGATCGGGCAACATCGGCACGGATCTGATGATCAAGGTGCTGCGTAACTCCGACTACCTGGAGATGGGCGCGATGGTCGGTATCGACCCCGCGTCGGACGGCCTCGCTCGCGCGGCGCGTCTGAACGTGCCGATCACGGCAGAAGGCGTCGAAGGCCTTGTCGGTCTGCCGAACTTCGACGAGATCGAGATCGTCTTCGACGCCACCTCGGCAAAGGCTCACGTGGCCAACAACGCGCGGCTGGCTCCCCTCGGCAAGCGCATGATCGACCTGACGCCTGCCGCGATCGGACCGTACGTCGTACCGGCTGTCAACGCGGACGAGCACTTGGACGCACCCAACGTCAACATGGTGACGTGTGGCGGCCAGGCCACCATCCCGATGGTTGCCGCTGTTTCTCGGGTCGTCCCGGTGGCGTATGCGGAGATCGTCGCGTCCATCGCCTCCAAGTCGGCCGGTCCCGGAACGCGCGCCAACATCGACGAGTTCACCGAGACCACGTCCGAGGCGATCGTGGCAGTCGGCGGCGCTCGTCGCGGCAAGGCCATCATCATCCTCAACCCCGCTGAGCCGCCGCTCATCATGCGCGACACGGTCTTCTGCCTCGTCGACGCACCGGACCCGGCTGTTCACGACGAGATCCGTCAGTCGATCGAGAAGATGGTCGGCGACGTCTCCGCGTATGTCCCCGGCTACCGACTCAAGCAGGAAGTCCAGATCACCGAGATCCCGGCCGACCAGCCCGTCGAGACATTGCTCGTCGACGGCAATCGCCCCACCCACCAGGTGTCGGTGTTCCTCGAGGTCGAGGGCGCGGCACACTACCTGCCTGCGTACGCCGGCAATCTCGACATCATGACGTCCGCCGGAATGCAGATCGCGGAGCGCATCGCCCAGCAGAAGGAAGCAACCAAGTGAGCAACCGCAAGATCTTCGTCCAGGACGTCACCCTTCGTGACGGCATGCACGCTGTCCGCCACCGCATTTCGCCCACCGACGTCAAGCGGATCGTCACAGCTCTCGACGCTGCCGGCGTCGACGCGATCGAAGTAGCACACGGTGACGGCCTCGCCGGCGGCTCGCTCAACTACGGCCCCGGCTCGAACACCGACTGGGAATGGATCGAAGCAGCGGCCGAGGTACTCGAGCACGCTCGTCTCACCACGCTGCTGCTTCCGGGTGTCGGCACGATCAGTGAACTCAAGCATGCTTACGACCTCGGTGTTCGCTCGGTTCGCGTTGCCACGCACTGCACCGAGGCCGACGTCTCCGCGCAGCACATCGAAACCGCCCGCGAGATCGGCATGGACGTCTCGGGCTTCCTGATGATGAGCCACATGGCGCCTGCCGAAGAACTGGCCAAGCAGGCCAAGTTGATGGAATCGTATGGCGCGCACTGCGTCTACGTCACCGACTCGGGTGGACGTCTGGTGATGAACGACGTCGCGGATCGTGTTCGTGCATACCGCGACATCCTGGACGAGGGCACCGAAATCGGTATCCACGCCCATGAGAATCTCTCACTCTCGGTTGCCAATTCCGTTGTCGCAGTGCAGAACGGCGTCACCCGCGTCGATGCTTCGCTTGCCGGTCACGGCGCCGGTGCCGGCAACTGCCCCCTCGAGGCCTTCATCGCCGTCGCCAACATCGAAGAGTGGGAGCACGGCTGCGACCTGTTCGCCCTGCAGGATGCCGCCGACGACATCGTCCGACCGCTGCAGGACCGGCCGGTCCGCGTCGATCGCGAAACCCTCACTCTCGGCTACGCCGGTGTGTACTCGAGCTTCCTGCGCCACGCCGAAACTGCGTCGGAGCGCTACGGAATCGACGTTCGCACACTGCTGCTCGAAGCTGGACGCCGCCGTCTGGTGGGTGGTCAGGAGGACATGATCGTCGACATCGCGCTCACCCTCGCAGCGCAGGCGACAAAGGAAGCAGTCTGACGCGCTGCCGAGTTCGCTGACACCCGAGTCCCGCTCCCGTCTCCGGACGGGGGCGGGACTTCTCAGTTGGACTGAGAGTTTCCGCCGCGACGCCGCTCAACGCTGAAGCTGTTGTTACCCAATAACGGCGAGGTGCCGATCTTCGCTACGGTGGATGACATGACCGAACCTCTCAGCGACCGGCTGATACACCCAACTGCAACGGCGGGTTGCGCCGGCGTCGACATTCCGGACAGCCGGGGTCGCACCGGCCTCGACCGAACAGGCTTCGGGCTGCACGGTAATCCGAATGTCGAGGTCGAACGAGTCGAGGTCACCTCAGACGGTTGGCATGTGTTGCGTCGCAGCACCTTCACGTACCGGCGACGGGACGGCACTGTCGAGACACAGCAACGAGAAACCTACGACCGTGGGAACGGCGCGACGATCTTGCTGTACGACCCAGAACGGCGCACCGTCCTGCTGACGAAGCAATTCCGCTTTCCCGCTTACGTCAACGCACACCCCGACGGCATGTTGATCGAGACCGCAGCCGGTTTGCTCGACGACGACACGCCGGAAGTAGCCATTCGGCGAGAGACGAGCGAGGAGCTTGGCGTCGCGATCGGTGAGGTGCAGCATCTGTTCGATCTGTACATGAGCCCCGGATCCGTCACCGAGAGAGTGCATTTCTACGCCGCTCGATACAGTCCGGCGGACAGAACCGGCAGCGGTGGCGGGGTGCCAGACGAAGGCGAGGACATCGAAGTCCTGGAGTTGCCGTTCGACACGGCACTCGACATGATCTCCGGCGGAGAAATCGTCGACGGTAAGACGGTCATTCTTCTTCAATGGGCGGCCATGTCGGGGGCACTGACTTCGAAGTCGATTGCCTGAATTTCTATATCCTGTGCCGATGGAACCTGCTGAGTACAGCGACGCGCTGAGGTCTGTCCTCGATACCGTGTCGGCGGTAGTGAGCGATCGACTGGCTGCGATTCACCACGCGGCAACCCCGCGCACCGAAGGGATCGTCATCGATGTCTCGGTCGATCAGGACGGCGAGGGAACATTCGGCGTCTGGGCACGATTCGAGGGTCCAGACGCATTCAGCCTGAATCAGCAAATCGGTTATGAGAGAGAGATATTCGGCGTGATCTGGGGCGAGGAAGGCTGGGAACCGCCGGCTCCGCATCGACCGCGAAAGTGGTCACGTGTGGAACTCGAGAAAGTTGTCGTCGGTGTCGTGGCCAAATGGATCGACGGGCTCATTCCCTCGGCCGCCACCGGACTAGCTTGGGAAGTAACGACTCCCGACGGAACTGTCGACGCTGTACCAGTGGGCGGTCGTGGACATCTGCCTCGATGAAGCGCGGAAGCTGTGGGCGGGATGGAAGACCTCACCGCCACGGTTGTCGTCCAGGATCTGCCACTTGTACCGACGGATTCTATCCATTGTTGCGATGTCACCGGCCGGTCGCACCGTCGATCAGTTCGCGGAGGATGTCAGCGTGCCCGGCATGGCGTCCGGTCTCTTCGATCATGTGCACGAGCGCCCAGCGGACACTGGGAGCGGGTCGTTTCGCCCCCGGTCGCGGGATGGGCGCGGCAAGATCTGTGCATCCGTCGAGAACTGCGTTGGCACGCTCGACCGTCTCGCGATAGCGACTGACGACACCGTCCACGCTGTCTTCCGATGACGGCTGAAACGTCGCTTTCCAATCCGTCACGTTTTCTGCGAGAAACATCGATCGTTCGACAAAGGTCAAGTGAGTGACCAGCCCGAGCAAGGTTGTCCCAGACGGAACAATTGTGGTGCGCACCTGAGGTTCCGGAGCACCCTCGACCTTGGCAGCGATCGAATCACGCAAGTAGTCGAGAAACGCGCGTAGCGTATCGACCTCGCTATTTCCGGACCGGGGTGGTGGGGCATCACGGCGGCTGCGACGCGACGCTGCCATGGTGGTTCTCCTTACTCGGTGAAGAACGACATAGAGGCTTCATTCCTGGGTGGGCAGAACCGATCCTTCCGAATTCACTCCGATCCCGCATCAAATTTTGCCGTTGCGGCAAAGGCAGGCTTCATCGCCGGTATCACCGCGCCGAATGCAGGTCGTGCACAAGTTGGGGCCTCCGCAACTTGCCGACCTCGAAAGGCCACCGCTGCAGCGGGTAGGCGAGACGAGCCACGAAGTAGTTGGCGTACTCGGCGACGCCGAAAGCCCACACCGCCACCACGCCCACGGCCGCGCCGGAGTGATCTGGTAGCCAGATGACAACGCCGAGAAGAGCTATCGCCAACAAGAGAACATCGAGGACCCGAAACACGCGGTAGAGCGCTGCGAGGCGGGCCGGCATCGGCGCCTGCTCGACCCAGCCTCGGGCAAGCAGCCAATAGACACCCGCTTGTACGAGAACCACGAGCAGTGGGGCCAGCGCCGACCACAACGCAGCGGAGTCTTTCGGGCATTCGAGCCGAGGCATCACGACGCCGACAGCCACAGCGGCAAATACGGCCGCGGCCGCCAGTTCGCCGAGGCCGAGGCTCAGGTACCTGCGTCGCAAACTCATTCGCCGTTGATCCACCACGTGAGAAACCATATCCGTTGATCACCGCGCAGCGGGTGCGCAGCAGCTTCGAGGCTTTGCCTGAGATCGATCAGGCTCGCAGCCAAAGGAATACGGTTCACCTCGACTTGATTCGGGCGGATCATCCGGCACGTGTTGGCAGATCCGGCGGGAAACCTTTTCTGCCTAGGCAATCCACACTAGGGCTTGTCTGAAAACTAGTCCGAGATCGAGTCCACTGCTCATCCGACAAAGCCTGAAAGTGCGTCACCCGATCAGCAGTACATACATTCGTTCGCATACAGTCGGATGTGTCCCAGCGGCACCCCAGACTGGAATGTCCGCTGCGTCAACATCTGCCGATTGGGGGCTGGACGGATGGAATCGCCTGACTTACTGGGTCTGACGGTCTCACTGACGTCGTCGACGCTTATCCTCGCGTTCGTTGCTGGGCTCATGCCGCGACTCGTCGGTGATGAACCGAATCCCGTTGTCGGCATACGCACGAAGGCGACGATCTCGAGCCCCGAGGCGTGGCAATTGGCCCATCGGATTGCGTGGCCCCTTCTACGCCGGACGGCGTGGACAGCCGTAGTGGGACTGTGCATGCAGGTCGTCATCGGTGTCGTGACAGGTTTCGGATCTGTGGTGTCGGCTGTCGCCTCAACAGTCGTGTTTCTAGCGGTGCTCCTTGTCCTGCTCTGTGCAGCGTTGAAGGGCAACGCCGCGGCAAAATCGTTGCGGCGCTGACCACCCGGGCCCGCATTTGTCAGAGGTGCCCTAGTTCTCCGATTTCAGTTCCCGATACGCGGTCGTTCGCGTCGGCGTGGTCCACGGTCCCGCATCGCGAGGATCGCGGCTGCCGTGGACGCGACCGTCTTGTCGTTGTCGCGTGTCAGCCGGGCGAGCGCTTCCCGGGCCGCCGCGCCGGGAATCTCAGCGATTGCCTGCGTGATTCGCAACCTCGTCGGGGCGTCGTCGGTGTTGTCGAGCCTGTCCTGCACTGCTGCGACGACTTCGCCGCTTGCAGGTGAGCGCTCCGCCAGAAGGCCCAATACCTCGCCGGCCTCGACGTCGCGTTGCCCGTCGGCGACCATCTCGAGGAGAACGGGCATCGAAACGGCCTCTCCGCGAGTTCCGAGGGTGAGAGCAGCGTCGGCGCGGACTTTCGCGTCCGAATCATCGAGAGCAAACCTCAGAGACCGCGTTGCTTCCTCGGTGTGGATCCCGGAGATGGCGGACATCGCGCGGCGCCGAACCTGGACGTCCTCCGATTCGAGCCCCTTCGCGAGACCTGCAAGGCCCGCACCTTCGGTCCTCGCCAACGCCCATTGCAACGCGCCGGCCACGTTGGCATCCTTCTCCGACAGGATGGCCTCGACGAGTGCGTCGACGGGCAATGCCGCATTCGCATCCTGCGACAGGATCGCTTGCTGACGGTGGGCAGCGAACTCGGATTCGAGTGCACGCAACAGCGAGACCATGCGCAGGACGTCGTCCCACTCCGAAGGGGCGGATGCGTCGACCCTTTCGAGTTTGGTCAGCAATTCTTCCTCCGCCGCGATCCGTTGCCGAGTGTGTTGCACGAGTTCACCCACCAAATCGGCCGGGGCGAAGTCGGGTTCGTCCAGTGCACGCTTGGCCTCGTTCAGCGAAAGCCCCAACGTCCTCAGGCTCTCGACGTGGAAGAGTCGACGGATGTCGTCGGCGGAGTACTCCCGGTAGCCGCCGGACGTGCGGCCCGTCGGCTTCACCAGTCCCAAGGTGTCGTAGTGACGCAGCATCCGTGTGCTGACACCACAACGCCGCGAGACCTCGCCGATCAACATCCGTCTCCCCTTCCTACGCGTCCGGGCCGATTGCCGCGACGCGCTTCGCCAACTCGTGAGAGAGTGCGAACCCACCGTCGGGGTCGTGCCAGAGTTGCTTTGTAGCATCAGCATGCGCCCGGACACGCGGATTCGGGCTCATACCGGCCGCGTCGAGCACCGGGAGTACAGCCTCGCCGAGCCCGGTCAGAGCACGGCTCAGACTGAGCTGCATCTGCAGTTCACCCCGCCCGAGTTCGGTCGCCAGATCCGCTGCGAGTGCACCCTCGACTCCTGCCGGCACGAGTGCCACTGCGGCGCGCCACGCACTGCGCGCGACCTCGTCGTCCTGGTCGTGCACCAGCGCAGAGACCTCGGGCCACGCGATCGGATCGCCGATCTTGGACAAGGTGTGGAGCGCCTGACTGCGGGCTTGCGAACCATCGGACCCGAGCTCACGGATCAGCCTCGGCACCGTAATTTCGGCCGGCAAGCGGCACAATGCCCAGGTCAGCATGTCGCGGACGAAGAAGTCCGGCTCGACGGCGCACCGATCGATCAGGGCATCCGTCAGCTCAGGGTCCGGGCGCGTGCCGACAGCGAGCGCGGCGCGCAGCCGAACCGAGGGATCAGCCGCGGCCAATGCGTCGACGAGGTGAGCATTCTGTCCACCATGGTTGGTTGTGTTCACGACAACCACCTCCTTCGTCGACCATTGGAGTCCTTGTCACTGTGTCAAGGTCAAGCGTCGCTGTCTCCGACACGGGAAATATCGCCTCGGATCACACGCCGGTTGTCGATCCTGGCCGAAAGATCATCAGCACGACGACAACGACCCAGAGCAGATTGAAGATCCCCGTCGCTGTGCCCAGTCGACGGGTGAGCCGCGTTGCGACATCCACAACGGACCCGGTTCCTTCGATCGCCGCCATTGTCAGCCGTTGGGCGGGAAGCACGACCGCGGTGAGTATCACGGCGGCAACGACGGTGAGTGCGATCGAGGTGAGGATCCACAGGTCACCGAGCACTCCGAGATTGACGGCGGTGGCGACACCGAGCATCGGAACGACAACGCCGATCGTGGCATACACCCGAACGATGCGATGCAGCATGCCCGTCGTCGCAACACTGGCGCTGTCCGGATCGGCGAGCGCGGCGCGGCTCGCCACCGGGAACATACTCGCCGCCACAGCGACGGGGCCGATGGCAAGAATGGCCGCAATCACGTGGAGGGACAGCAGGATTCCGGTCATGGGATTTCTCGCGTTTCGGTACGCACAAGCGTATTCACGCAGCGTCCGGGGCGAAGGTGATTACAGGCTCGGCGCCCTTGGCCGACCACACCGTTCCACGACGCTCGTAGTCGAAGAGCGCTTCGACCTCGAGACTTATCCGGGGCCCGAGGCATCGTTCCAACAGGTACAGGCCCAGGTCGAGACCGGATGTCACACCGCCGGCGGTGATCAGGTCACCGTCGTCGACGATTCGCGCCTGGATCGGAATTACACCGCCGGCCGCCAATGCGTCCACGGCAAGATGGTGCGTCACGGCGCGACGCCCTTCGAGAAGCCCCGCCATCGCCAGCGCCAATGATCCTCCACAGACGGTCGCAACGAGCACACCAGGATCGTCGAGTGCACGGCGCATCATGACAGGCAGTTCGGTTTCCGTTGTGGCCGCGAGTCTTTCCGGCAAACTGGTGCCCGGCTGGTCCGCATTGGGTTCGAAGAGACCCGATGCTCCGGGAACGATGATCAGATCCGCGTGTTCGACATCGAGGGTTGCAGTGGCGGTCATAGCGAGTTCACCACTTCCGCTCAGGACAGTCCGAGGCCCCTCCGCACTGACGAGTTCGACACTCAACGCCCCACCGCTGGCGAGACCCCCGGCGTAGAGCACCTCGTACGGACCCACGACATCCATGGGATCGAATCCGTCGAACAACACGATCTGCGCGTGCACTGCAACCTCCGATTTTGTGCGACGCGCTCCTGTGCGCGTCGCTGTTCCTACGACAGTAGGAGGAAGTTGACCCCTGCGGCGACGGCTGAAAGCCAACCTTCGACGGCTTTCAGCCAACCTCACATATTCTGTGAAATACCAGTTGAGAGGATATTTCACGACACGCGATCACAGAATCTCGCGCCACATACGCTACGTTTCAGACATGCATGACGTTGCAGTTCTCGCGTTGCCCGGAGTGGTGCCGATGGACCTGGCGGCACCCCTCGAAGTCTTCGGACGATGCAGGCTCCCCTCGGGTGCACCGGCGTACCGGACCTCCGTGTGCGCGCTCACCGAGGAGGTGGAGACCGGAACGTTCACGATGCGAGTACCGCACGGACTCTCACGCCTCGCCCAGGCAAGCACGATCATCATCCCGGGCACCGCCGATCTCGACGTGCCGATCGACCCCGAGATCATCGAAGCCCTCAGAACTGCCGCGGATCGCGGCACGCGCATCGCCTCACTGTGCGTCGGCGCATTCACCCTCGCCGACACAGGCCTGCTCGACGGACTTCGCGCGACGACGCACTGGGCGGCTGCGTCGGAGTTGGCCCGCCGGCACCCGGCTGTCGACGTCGACGCTGCCGTTCTCTACGTCGACAACGGGCACGTCCTGACTTCCGCCGGCGCCGCGGCCGCACTCGACCTGTGTCTGTACATGGTTCGTCAGGACTACGGGTCCGCGGTCGCCGCCGACACGGCGCGGCTGAGTGTGATGCCGCTCGAACGTGCCGGAGGGCAAGCACAATTCATCGTTCACGAGCCTCCCGTACCCAGCGGAACAACCCTTCGACCACTACTGAACTGGATGGAAGAGAATCTCGGGGAGCAGCTCGACATCACGACAATCGCGGCCAGGGCAACGATGAGCACCCGCACGCTCAACCGCCGCTTCCAGGAACAAATCGGTACGACGCCGTTGCAGTGGCTCCATCACGCGCGGCTCCGCCAAGCGCAATTTCTGCTCGAGACTACCGACCACTCGATCGAACGTGTTGCGGGACAGGTCGGATTCAATGCCGTCACGACGTTCCGCGAACGCTTCCGAGACCTGGTCGGTACCAGTCCACAGCGGTACCGGACACAGTTTCGAACTTCCCGCTAGCGGGCCGGTCAGCCCTTGGCGTTGCCGGCAGCGGTGTTCAGAACTGTGGCGACGTCGTCGAGGATGTACGGGATGGTCAGGACCGTCAGTCCGCCGAACGCGAAGTTCTTGTCGACGCTGAAGTCCTTGGTGGATGCCGTACGCCCATCGACGATCACCGGCTGAGCTGCCACCAGTGGCTCGGCGAGGAACGCGTTCAGAGAGTCCTTGTCGTAGGCCACCACGAACAGCACGTCAGACGCAATCAGCGGCGCCTGCTCGGTGCTCAGCTCGAAGTACACGGCCTCGGGATCCTTGGCGGGATCGGCCTGCTGGATCGTCGGCTCGTTCTTCAGACCCAGCTGCTCGAGGAACTCGACACGCACGTCGGCGTTCTTACTCACCGCGAAGGTGCTCGGACTGTTCGGGAGTCCGATGGTGACGGTCTTACCTTGCAACGCAGGGTTCTTCGCAGCCGTCGCGCTGATCGCGGCGTTGGTCTTGTCGATGAGCGTGCCGGCCTCGGCCTGTTTACCCAGCGCCTGACCAGCGATGGTCACCTGGTCCTGCCACGACGCGGTCCACGGCTCGTCCTGGAAGGAAACCACCGGCGCGATCTTCGACAGTGCGTCGAATTCCTGCTGAGTGAGCCCGGAGTACAGGGCGAAGATGAGATCTGGTTCAGCCTTGGCGAACTGCTCGACAGGTGCTTCGCCCGTTCCGTCACCCGACAACAAGATCGGCTGCTCGCCACCGAGCTTGTCGAGTGCCTCGGCGTCCCACTTCAGAATGCCCTGCGCGTCGGCCCCGTACTGAGGTCCGGAGAAAGTGGGCATCGCGACCGGGACGACACCGAGCGCCAGGAGGGCGTCCTGATTGGACCATCCCCAGGTTGCGACCCGCCTGGGCTCCTCCTTGATCTCGGCCGTGCCGAGGGCCGACGTGATCGTCACCGGGAACGCGGCGTCGACTGCGGATGAAGTCCGGGTGCTGTCTTTGTCGTCGGTGCTGTCTTTGTCGCCGTTGCTGCTGCAGGCCGCCATTCCGGCCGCCAGCCCGCACGCCGCCACGACGGCTACCATCCGGCGGACACGGCTGCCACCACTTCGTCGCTCTGACAGCCCTCGTCCCAAAATTCTCGCCACGCCAGGACCTCCCGGTCGATCGACCTGCTCAGACACCCCGAGCGGGTGACGGCGCCTAACGTAGCACGAAGGTAACCCTATCCTCAGTTGTCGTGCGCTCTACTTTGCCCTCTGTCGTCGCACCATCTCCGCGATCCAGATGGGCGCAAACGGCGAGGTGCAGTTCGGTGGAGTCGGGTAATCCTCGAGCACCCGCAGTCGCTCACCGATCTCGATTGCCCGGGCGCGGTACTCGGCATGTTCGATCCCGATCTGAGCCAGGCAGTGATTCATCGCCCATTGCAGGCGGTCAGGAGCATCCTTCATCTCCGCCTCGATGACGTCGAGTAGCCCTGAAAGGTCAAGTCCCTCGGGCTTCTTCGCGACACGTTCGGTGGTCAGAGCCCACCCGGCGCTAGCGACCACAGGATCAGGGTCAGCGGTCCAGGCCACCCGCAACTCCTCGGCATGCGGGTTCTTCTTCACCACGTAATTGACGAGCCAGTCCTGCACCTTCGGAGTGCGGGCCTCTCGCAACATGACATCCAACTCGTCACGCTCGAACGCCTTCGGGCGGCAGATCAAAAGGGCCAACAATCGCGCCGCGGTATCGCCCGTCGCCCAAAGCTGTTGTGCGAGTTCCTGCTGAGTCTTCAATCGCTTCGCAACAGCGCGCAGTTTTGTGAGGTTCACACCGTGATCGTCACCGTGCTTCTCGTTCACCGCACGCGCCTTCGGATCTTCGAGAGCAGCCAACTCGTCCATCACCGCGGCAACCGTCGTTTCGGCCACTTCGTCCTCCAGTCACTACTTCTGCGATTCCCCTACAAGCAAAGCACGGGAAGGCGGGCGACCTACGTTTGAAACCTCGGCCAATGGGTACATGACTGCTCCTGAGGTGGCGGCACGTCACCATGAAGACAGGATGAACCTTGCACATGCGACGCGCCGCGAGGGCCGAGAACGTGGACGAAACCGCACGCCGCGACGAAGGCGGCGGTACGAACACTCTGACCCGGGCGATAACCGGCCCACTCCTTTTCGTGTTCATCCTCGGAGATGTTCTGGGCGCCGGTATCTACGCGTTGGTGGGCGTCATCGCCGGTGAAGTTGGTGGAGCCGTCTGGGTACCACTGCTCGTAGCGCTCGTCATGGCATTGCTGACAGCAACGTCGTATGCCGAACTGGTCACCAAATATCCGCGAGCGGGCGGCGCAGCCGTCTTCGCCCAACGGGCGTATCGGAAACCACTGATCTCGTTCCTTGTCGGCTTCTCGATGCTGGCGGCCGGCGTAACCAGTGCGGCGGGACTCGCCCTCGCATTCTCGGGCGACTATCTCAAAGCCTTCATCGACGTCCCAACCGTTCCAGCGGCGCTCGTCTTCCTGCTCCTGGTGGGACTTCTCAATGCCAGAGGCATCAAGGAGTCGATGCGCGCCAACGTCGTCATGACAGTCGTGGAGGTCACCGGGCTCGTCCTCGTTGTCGTCCTCGCTTGCATAGTTCTCGGGCGCGGCGACGGAACCCTGAGCCGCGTCGTGGAGTTCGACGACAGCCGATCGCCTGCACTCGCGGTGCTGGCTGCGGCACTCCTCGCGTACTACTCTTTTGTCGGCTTCGAAACGTCCGCGAACGTCGCCGAAGAAGTGAAGAACGTGAGCAAGGTCTACCCACGCGCACTGTTCGGAGCATTACTGACAGCCGGCGCCGCCTATGTCCTTGTCGGCCTGGCTGTCTCGGTGGTCCTGCCCGCCGACGAACTTGCCGCATCCTCCGGGCCACTGCTGGAAGTTGTGTCAGCTGCCGACGTCGGCGTTCCGCCTCGCCTGTTCAGCCTGATCGCGTTGGTCGCCGTCGCCAACGGCGCACTGCTGACAATGATCATGGCGAGCAGGCTGACATACGGGATGGCATCGGAAGGCTTGCTCCCGAGCGTCTTCGCTCGGGTACTGCCGCAGCGACGGACCCCCTGGGTGGCGATTATCGCGACCACAGCAGTTGCCATGGCTCTCTGCGTCACCGGATCGCTGTCAGCCCTGGCGGAGACGGTGGTACTCCTGCTGCTTTTCGTATTCATCAGCACCAACATCGCCGTCCTGGTTCTGCGCCGTGACGCAGTGCAACACAAACACTTCCGAACGCCGATCATCTTCCCGATCCTCGCTCTCGGTACGTGCGTTGCGTTGCTCACCCAGCAGAGCGCTGCGACGTGGCTACGCGCATCATTACTCTTGGCCGTCGGAGTAGTGCTGTACGCCCTCTCCCACCGCCGATCCACGAAGTGAGGTGCGATGTACAGGAGCCGGTGTGATGACCGACAGTTCTGACGCGTCAGATGTAATTCAGCGTCGAGAGCGAAAGATCAACAGGCGAACCCTGACGTACGGCGTGTCAGTCGTTCTGGCTACCACGGTTTTGGTTATCGCGATCGTGTGGTTGGGCTCCCGGCGGGGCGAATGCTTCGGTACCGACACCTTGCTGTGCTCACAGAAGGATCGCCGACTGGCGGTCTTCGTCCCGAGCCTGATGTTGCTGCTCGGGACCGTGGGCGCGTTCTTGCGAGCCTCCCTGCGATTGCACCGCCTGCGGCGCCTCTACATTCGGCCGTACATGGCGTGGGCCTTGGCGGGCCTCACCCTGACGTATCTGACCGGAGCTTACTTCTTGATCGGGGTCTAGATTCTCTGAATACGTCTGTTCAGCAACCAGGTTGAGTCGACAGCCGCAAATCAGAATCGCGGATCGTCGATCGCAGTGAGGACTACTTCCCGCACTGACGTCGAAGACGACAAACTCGAGATCGAGCGCACCGTATCCACAACGTCCTGTACCGGGACCAGAGATCCCTCTCCCCTGGCGGCAGCGACGTCTCGGGGCACGTCGAGTCCGTCTTCTGTATTGAGATATCCGAGATGAAGGACAGTCACGGCGAGTCTGTCCTTCCGGTAGCCCTCTCTCAACGCGTCGGCAATGCCGTTGATCGCGAACTTCGATGCACCGAACGCAACCTCCGGCCTACCGCTTCGCGGGAGTCCCGAGGTGGACCCGGTCAAGATGATCCGAGGTCGAGGACGGCCGATCATTCTCGGGATCAGGCGCTTGAGCAGGAGAATTGTGGCCGTGATGTTGGCGTTGATCATTTCGAGCATTTCGACATCGGATTGATCTGTGAACGCATAATCGGAAGTGAAGGCATCCCCTTCCCAAATTCCGACGTTGCAGATCAGGGTATCTACACCACCGACAAGCTCCTGATCGATCGAATTCGCTGCCGTAACAGGATCGGTCAGGTCGGCTTCGATCCACTCGGAGACGTCGAACCCGTCAGGACGCCGACGCGATATGCCGAGAACTTCGTCGCCATCGCTCCTCAGACCCTCGATCAACGCACGACCAAGACCTCGGCTCGCACCGACAACAACCGCCCTCGCCACAATTACACCCTTCGTCGTCGCTCGAACCGATCCTATCGATCCAGCCGTCGCCGGTAGTTTCGTCGAGAAGCGAGAGACTCAGATTCGCACCGTAGTGCAGCTGGACAACTACGGGCTCGCCAATATTTCAGCCAGGGCACTGGCGAACTCGCGTGCTTGGTCAGAGGTGATGGTGGAGGCGGTCACACGAAGTGCCCGGTGGCACTGACCCGGCGTCGCCGAGAACTGACTTCCGTCCCGCACGAGCCAGCCAGACTCGGCGAGTCGCTCGACAATCGGTTCGGAATCCCGATCCAGCGGAACCCAGACATTGAGTCCGTCGAAAGTGTCAGGAACCTCGATATCATGTTCTGACAGTGCAGATTTCAGAAGGGTTCGGCGGCGCTCGTAGACAGCGCGAGCATTGGCGAGGCCGTCGATCACCGTCGGATCACTCAGCAGTTCAGCACTCAAGCGCTGCTGCAGGTGACTGACCCAGTTGGCGCCCGACCGGAGATGAGTGCTCAGCCGAATGCCGGTGTCGAGGTCCGAGGCGACCACTGCCACGCGCAGGTCGGGCCCGAGAAATTTCGACACGGAACGAACAAGCGCCCACCGCGTCGTGCTCATCGGAGCGAGCCGACAGTACCGATTGCTGGACACGGCAGAGAAGTGATCGTCCTCGATTACCAGAACGTGAGGGAACTCGGCCAGGATGCTTCCGAGAATCGCCGCTCGGTCGGCGCTCATGCTGACCCCGGTGGGGTTGTGCGCACGAGGGGTGCAAATAATCGCGCGCACACCACTTTCGAGAGCACGCAGCAGCCCTTGCGGGGTAATACCCGAAGTGTCGATGTCCATCGGTACCGCTCGGAAGCTGTTGGCTTTGAGCGTTCCGATGCTCGCCAGGAAGCACGGATCCTCGATCGCGACGGCGTCACCTCGGGTCAAATGAGCGGTCAACAGTCGCTCGACCGCGTCAACGGCACCGTTGGTGATGGTGATCGAGCACGGCCTTAGAACCTCGTCCTCGATCGAGGAACGTGCCCAGGAATCGAGTAGAGGCTCGGTGGCTGCGGCGCCGTACAACCGGGGCGTGTAAGTGGTCCGGTCCAACGAGGCTCTGAGATCAGGCAGCAATGCCGGATCAGGATTTCCGCTGGCGAGATCCACGCTGCCAGGAAGAGCGATACCGCCTTCTCCTTTCAGGAACGGTATGGCTCGCACGAAGCTGCCGCGCCGGCCCTGTGTCTCCACAACTCCCGCCGCCACGAGCAAGCGATAGGCTCCGGCAACTGTGTTCCGG